>JBBTVV010000155.1:0-5037 GCA_038063135.1 Patescibacteria group bacterium | reverse complement strand
ATTTTACCTATTGCTAAATTTTATTCTAATTAATTTGCTTTTTTCTTAGAAAATTCCTCATAAGAATTTTTTTTTAAATAACTATCAACCTTTTCTAATAAACCTATTTCAACTTTTCTCTCATCTCCATTATATTTATTAAATAGTTCGCAAACAAAAACAATTTCTTCTTTTGCACAAGCCCTTTTATGACCACTTAATCCTTCCACAAAATCACAAATAGTTTTTAATTTTTCTATATTACTTCCGCATTCTTTATAAGCTTTGATCATTTCTTCGATCATTTCTTCTTTAGTTAACCCGCCATCAACAGTAACTTGCCAATTTTCAGCTAATTCTTTAATTACCTCTAAATCCTCTTCTGAAATATTTTTTTCTATTTTTTCCACTTTAAAAGTATCTCGCATAATGTTTATTTAATTATTAATTAATAATATTATCGTTTACCCCATTGTGGTGCTCGACGGGCTTTTTTAAGACCCGGTTTCTTTCTTTCCTTTTTTCTAGCATCTCTAGTCAACCAGTCTTTAGCTTTTAAAGCTGGTCTTAATTCTTCATTTAATTTTTCTAAAGCGCGAGCTAAGCCATGACGAATAGCTACTGTTTGCGCTTTTTTACCACCACCAGTAGTTATAACAGAAACATTTAAATCTTTGATTAATCCTGTTAATTTAAGTGGTTGCAAAACAACCGAATATAATTCTTCTTCAGGAAAATATTCTTCTAATTTTTGATTATTTATAGTCATTAAACCATTACCATCTTTATACACTCTTACTTGAGCAATAGCTGTTTTACGCCTTCCCACGGTATAAATAAACTCACCTTCAAATTTTAAAACATCTTGAGGGTTGTCTTCAACTTTTTTAATTTTTATTTGTTTATCAGTCATATTTTTATTTAATAATCAATCTTTTCATCATATTATTTCTTAATCTAGTCGGTGGCAACATATCTCTGACAGCATGTCGTAAAATTTCTCCAGGATTACTCTTTAATAAATCAAGAATTTTAGTTCTTTTAATTCCACCTTGATAACCTGAATATCTAATATGTTCTTTTTGTTCTAATTTCTTGCCTGTAAATTTAAGTAATTTAATATTGTACACTTCAACAATATCACCAATATCTAAATGCGCTTGGTATTCTGGTTTATTTTTACCACGAAGAATTAAAGCAATTTGAGTGCCTAATCTGCCAGTTGACTGATTTGTTGCATCAAGTTTATGCAACTTTCTTTCAACTTTTGGTTGAATTTTTTTAACTTTTGATTTAATTTCTTTAACTTTTGGTTGAATATCTTTCATATAATATAAATTTACAAATTTTAATTAACCAACCCGTTATTAACCAATTCTATTTTTAAACTAATTCAATCTGTACCATTTTAGCTCCATCGCCTTGTCTTGCTCCTAATTTAACAATTCTTGTGTAACCACCCGGTCGTTCTTTAAAACGAGCGCCCAAGACTTCCATTGCTTTTTTAACAGCCATTTTTTGTGGTAATGCTTGGATTAATTTTCTTCTAGCATTTAAATCGCCTTTTGTAGCAACTGTAATTAATTTTTCTACCATTGGTTTAACAGCTTTTGCCTTAGCTTCTGTAGTTTTTACTTTTTCATAAATAAAAACACTAGAAGCTAGATTCTTTAGCATCGCTTCTCTTGGCGCTTTTTCTCTATCTAATTTTTTACCTTTTTTTTGATGTCTCATATAATAAGTAAAAAGTTGAAAGTATGTGGAATTAAAAAATACTTTTAACTTTTCTTAGGTCTTCCTCTCTTTTTTAATTTTCCATCTTCTTCAACTACTTCTTCTATAATTGGCGCTTGTTCAACTTCAATAATCGGATCAATCTTAGCTTCAACTTCAACTACTTGTTCACCGCCAATTAAAGATGTAAATTGTTTAATTAAAATTTTTGTTGCATAAGTAAAAGCATCCTCAGGTGTTATAGTGCCGTCTGTCGTGATATCTAAAATTAATTTATCCCAATTAGTCATTTTACCAACACGAACATTTTCAACATTGATACCAACAGCCAAAACTGGAGTAAAAATAGAATCTACTTCAATATAACCAATTTCGTGTTTTTCATTTTCACGATTTTCTGTTGCCAAATAACCCTTACCAGATGATACAAATATTTCCATTTCAAAAACACCTGCCATATCAGTAATATTAGCTAAAACTAAATCTGGATTAACTATTTCTACTTGGCTATTTTTACTAATACTAGCTGCAGTAACTTCTTTTTCTCCTCGAGCTACTAATTCTAATTTAACTATTTCTTCCGTAAATATTTTTAAACGTAATTGCTTTAAATTTAAAATAATTTCTAAAATATCTTCTTTAACATGAGGCAAAGCCATAAATTCATGATCAGCCCCTTTAATTTTTACACCGATTACTGCTACGCCTGGAAGCGAAGAAAGTAAAATTCGTCTTAAAGCATTTCCGATAGTAGCTCCATATCCCGGATAACAAGCTTCAACAATAACTCGTTTTTGATTTAACTCTTTCCCTTTAGTGAATTCAATTTTTTTTGGCAAAGCAATTGTATCCATATATATAAATTTAGTTAAATTAACGTGAATAAAATTCAACAATTTGTTGAGTATTAATCCCCTGCTCAAAATCTTTTTTAGCAGGCGCATGTAAAACCTTTGCTGTCATTTCTTTAATATCAAAATTTAACCAACTAGGCATAACAGCTTTTTTTATTTGTTCGGTTATATTAATAAAATGCTTTTCAGTTGAACTTGCTTTTTTTATTTTGATAATATCACCAGTTTTTGTTTGATAAGATGGAATATTTAAAATTTTACCATTAACTGTAAAATGACGATGGTTGACTAATTGTCTAGCCTGATTTCTTGAGCTAGCTAAAGCTAAACGAAAAATCACATTATCCAATCTAGCTTCTAATAATTTCATTAAATTCTCACCAGCATCACCTTTTTGCTTAATTGCTTTATCAAAAGTCAACTTAAATTGTTTTTCTAATATATTATAAATTTTTTTAGCTTTTTGTTTTTCTCTTAATTGCATACTATACCCACTAGCTCGACCACGGCCCTTAGGACCATGGATGCCTGGCGGATAATTTCTTTTAGAGATAGCGCATTTTGGGGAAGAACAACGTTCACCCTTAAGCATTAGCTTTACGCCCTCTCTTCTACATGATTTACATTTTGGTTCTAAATTTCTTGCCATAAAATTAGTCTATAAAGTCAAATTTAAATTCTTCTTGGTTTTTTAGCACGACAACCATTATGTGGGATTGGTGTTATATCTTTTATGCGAGTTACTATTAATCCATTAGCATTAAGCGCTCTTACAGCTGATTCACGACCAGGCCCAACTCCTTTTACCATAGCACTTACTTCTGTTAAACCAAATTCTTTGGCTTTTTCTATAGCAATTCTAGCAATTATTTGTGCAGCATAAGGAGTTGATTTCTTTGGACCTTTAAAACCTGCTATACCAGCGCTAGCCCAAGATAAAACATTACCACTAGTATCTGTAAGTGTAACTATCGTATTATTATAGGTTGCTTTTATAAAAGCCATTCCAATGCTAACTTTTTTTTCTACTTTCTTTTTTTTCTTCTTTTTTCCTTTATGACTAGAAATTTCTTTTTTTTGCGCTTTACTTTTTTCTAATTTCTTTCTTACTTCTTCCGGAAGTTCTTCTAATCCTGGAATTCCTGCATCAACAACTTCTGTTATAGATTCTGTTACAGAAGTTACAATAGCATTTTCATCAGTAATATTTTCATTAGTTTCTATTGTATTTTTTGATTGTTGTTGTTTTTCTGTCATAAAATATATTTAATGTTTTTATGTTTTTTGAGCAGACAATTTTTTACCAGAAGTTGCTGTACGTCTTACATTGCCTCGAACAGTACGACTATTAGTCTTTGTTCGTTGACCTTTTACTGGTAAACCTTTTGTATGTCTAATGCCACGGTAACAATTAATTTCTTTTAATCGTTTTATATTACTCAAAACTTCTCTTTTTAAATCACCTTCTACTTTATATTGTTTTTCTATTATTTCTCTTAATTTGTTGGCCTGTTGTTCTGTCAAATCTTTCACTCTAATATCAGGACTTAAATCAACTATTTTTAATATTTCATTTGATTTAGTTTTACCAATACCATAAATATAAGTCAATGATATTTCGACTCGTTTTTCATTTGGTATAGTTACGCCCGCTATTCTTACTGCCATAAAGTTTAGTTAAAAAGTTAAAAGTCTATAAAATTCTTAAAGTCAGAATTTTAATTTTATGTCTTGATATACTTTTCTATCCTTGTCTTTGTTTATGCTTAGGATTTTCACAAATAACATGCACTCGACCTTTGCGTCGAAGTGTTTTACAATTTTTACAAATTTTTTTTACGCTAGCTCTGACTTTCATAAAATTACATTCTATAAGTTATTCGCCCCTTTGTTAAATCATAAGGACTGATTTGCACTCTTACTTTATCGCCAGCTAACAAACGAATTTTATTAATTCGCATTTTTCCTGAAAGATGCGCTGAAATTTCATGATTATTTTCCAATAGAACTTTAAAAGTAGCAGACGGTAAAGCTTCTATTACCTCTCCTTGCATTTCAATAAACTCTTTTGAATTAATCGCTTGTTGTTCTTCTGACATTTAAAAATGAAAACAAACTAAAATAATTTTGGTAAACAAAAATAATTTACCAAAATTCTTTTGTCAAATTATATTAAAAAATTTAATATTTTTATAATCAGTTATTGTAAAATCAATTATATATTTTTTAAAGAATATTGTCAAGGCAAAAAAATTATAATTAAATAAATTCTTATTATGCTATTATTTTTGTTTAATTTTAGTATTTTTTTTAATTAACTATATTATTAATTTAGTATTATTTTTTTTAATTCTTTTATAAAAATATGCGTGCGCCAAGCAAAGTTTTATTTATCCAGTTAGAATTTAAGAGTAAAGGTCTGTCGCCGAATACCGTATTCGGTATAAAATTCCAAATTTTTGTAAATTTT
>JBBTVV010000154.1:0-1580 GCA_038063135.1 Patescibacteria group bacterium | reverse complement strand
CTGGTCATCAAGTTTATGTTTATACTCGACCTAGTTATACAGATCCTAAGCTAAAAACATATAAAGGAGTTAATTTAATTAGTTTATCAACTATAGTCACTAAACATTTAGATGCAATAACTCATACTTTTAGGGCTTGTTTGGATGTAAGCCGGCATCAAGTAGATATTATTCATTTTCATTCTATCGGTCCATCATCGTTAATTTGGTTAGTTAAAATATTAAAGCCGAATGTTCCTATTGTAGCCACTTTTCATTCTCAATGCTATAAACATCAAAAATGGGGAAGTTTGGCTAAATTGTATTTAAAGTTCGGAGAAAAAATGTTGTGTTTATCAGCTGATAGAGTAATAGCTATTTCGCAGTCATTAACTAAATATGTTGAAAAAAAATATAAAGTTGTTGCAAATTATATTCCTAATGGGGTTGAAACGCATGAAGATTTTCAAGCTCAGAAAATTAAAAAATTGGGGTTAGAAAAAGATAATTATATTTTAGTTGTTTCGCGATTAGTTAGACATAAAGGCATTCATTTTTTAATTAAAGCTTTTCAGCAGATTGAAACTGATAAAAAATTAGTGATTGTTGGTAACGGCTATTTTACAGATAGTTATGTTAAAGAATTAAAATCTTTAGCTGCTAGTTGTAATAATATTATTTTTACAGGCAATCAAACAGATAGTACTTTGGCAGAATTATTTTCTAACGCTTTTCTTTTTGTACAGCCATCAGAATTAGAAGGTTTATCAATCGCTTTGCTTGAAGCAATGTCTTATGGCAAGTGTTCGTTAATTAGTGATATTCCAGAAAATATTGAAGCTATTGGAAATGATATTAGTGTTTTTAAAAATAAAGATAAAGAAGATTTAAAAAATAAGTTAATTTATTTTTTAAATAATCCATTATTAGTTAAGGAGTGTGGTAAAAATAATAAAAAAAGAGTTGAGAAAGAGTATAATTTGGAGAATATAGTAAGTAAAACAGTAAAAGTTTATGAGCAAGTTGTTAAGAAGAAGATAGCGGTTAAAATTGATTTTACTCGGATAGTAAAATTTGTTAAGATATTTTTATGATATTATATATAGATACAACAAAAAATGACCAAGTTACTATTATTGTTAAAGATAATGGAGCGGAGGTTGTTGCTAAAAGTTTTTCTGCGCCACGTCAGCAAGCAGAAAGGCTTTTGCCAGAGATAGATAAGTTATTAAAAAATAAAAAAATTAAATTAAAAGATTTAGAGAAAATAGAAATAGAAAACAGCGGAGGATCTTTTACTTCTTTGCGTATTGGTGTGGTGACTGCTAATGCATTGGGGTATTCTTTAGGCATCCCAGTAGTTGGATTTAGTGGTGAAAATAAGGTTATTAAAAATAAAAATAGTAGAGAATTTAGTATAGTAGAACCAATTTATAATCGTGAGCCTAATATAACTGTTAAAAAGCAGGGATTAGGGGTTAGGGAAAAGTGAATATAATCCCTATCAAGGGTCTGTCGTCGAATACTGTATTCGGTATAAAATTCTAAATTTTTGTAAATTTTGTCAAAAACTTTTTCGCTAATATAACCATATTCCCTCA
>JBBTVV010000153.1:0-6313 GCA_038063135.1 Patescibacteria group bacterium | reverse complement strand
GCTGCTCGCAAACAAAAATGGAGTACTCTTATTTTAATATTGGAGCGGGTAAGGGGAATTGAACCCCTCTCTCCAGCTTGGAAGGCTAGCATAAAAGCCACTATACGATACCCGCTAAAACTATTGTTAGCTTAACATAAAAATGAATAAAATCAAATTTAATTTTAATGAGTCTGTCGCCGAATACCGTATTCGGCGACAGACCCATTATTCGTCTAATTTAATTGACAACAACTTAGACACTCCATCATTGCCCATTGTTACTCCATAAAGAATGTTGGAACGATGCATAGAAGCTCTATTGTGTGTAATAACAATAAATTGTGTTTTGTGAGATAAATCATCTAAAATTTTTGCCAGTCGTTCTGAGTTAGATTCATCCAATGAAGCGTCAACTTCATCAAGAACTACAAATGGCGAAGGATTTGAACTAATAATTGCGCAGATTAATGCGATCGCTGTTAAAGCGCGCTCGCCACCAGAGAGCATAGAAACTGCTTTTATTTTTTTTCCTGGAGGCGTAGCTTGTATTTCTATTCCTGCCAAACCTGCTGTATTATTTTTTTGTAAAAATTTAATTTTTGTTAAATCAATTTGTTGTTCAGAATTTTTAACTATAAAAGACTCGTCAATGCCTTCTATTGCGCTAGAATCATTTTGACTATCTTCTTTCTTTACTATTGTTTCATCTATAATTTTAATAATTTTTGCGCTTCCGCCATTAAATAAAATTTTAAAATATTCTTCAAATTTAACAGAAATATTTTTAAATTCTTTGTCAAACTGTTCTTTAATAATTACATCTAATTCTTTAATTATTTTTTCTAATGAATCAATGGCTTTATCTAAATCATTGACTTGACTATCAAGAAAATCATAACGTTCTTTTGCTTCGTTATATTCTTTTTCTATTTCAGGATCAATCCCACCAATTTGATCAAGCTGTTTTTTAAGCAAATCAATTTTTTCCAAAACAAATGCTATGTTAATTATTTCAGTTATCACGTGCTCTTTAATTTCTTTTAAATTACTAAAATTACTTCTAATATCAATTTCTAAATCTTCTAATTTAGTTTCTTGTCGAGTAGCGTTTATTTTTTGTTCATTAATCCGAGTCATTAAATCATTTATTTCTAATTGAACATCTTGTAGATTTTTTTGCCAAATAAATAACTGATTTCTTATTTTATTTTGCTGACTGTTAAAAGAATTAATATCTTCTTTTAATTTTTTAATTTTCACTTCTAATGAAATTAACTTCTCTTTAATTTTTTGACTGCTTTGTTTATTTAAAATATTATCTGGAGTTTTTTGACTTGGCAATAATTTTTTTTCAATATTAATTATTTCTAATTTAATTTTACTTTGTTTTTCATTAATTAATCTAATCTGCTCTGACCAAGTTATAATTCTAAGATTACGTTCATTTATTTTAGATAATATTTCCTCTTTTTGTTTAGTCAATTCCATTAATTTTTGTCTGGCGCTTTCTAATTTTTTTTTCTCTTCAGTTTCAACAGTCGGTTCTAGTAATTGATTAATTTCATTACGAATTTCTTTAATTAATTTTTTAATTTTATCTAATGATTGTTCTTCTTCTGCCAAATTTATTTTATTTAATAATTTTTTAAGCTGATCAATAATCCCAACACTTGCTTGATTTTCAAGCGATATATCATTAACCAACAACGTGTCATTTAATTGATAAATAGTTTTATTTATTTCTTGTCGTTGTTGTTCTAGCTTAGGTAATTTATCTTTTTCACAATTAATATTGTTATTAATTAAAATAATTTCTTTGTTAAGTTTTTCTATTTCATTGGCTAACTCATTTTTTTTATTATTTAACCATGCCAAATCAAACTGTCCTTTAGCTTCTAGTTTTAATTCCAATTGAGCCTCTGACCTAGCTAACTGTTTTACAAAATCATCTCGTTCACTTTCTAATTGCGCGAGTTCTATTTGCCATTGATTATATGTTATCGTATCTTGGCTTTGTTTTTTTTGTTGTTCAATTTCTTTTTCAATAGTTATTAATTTTTTTTCTTTTTCCAATTTTATTTTTTCAGTGATAATTATTTGTTTATTAAATTGATTAAATTTATTATTTATTTCTTGCCATAAACTACTATAATAATTTAATCGCAATTTTTTTAATTCAATCTCTATTTCATCTCTTTTTTTTAATTTATTAACTTGCCTTGTTAAACTTTTCAATCTAGGATCAATTTCGCTTAAAAGCATTTTTGCTTGATTCAAATTTTCATAACTATTTATTAATTTATTCAAAGAATTATCACGTTTAATTTGAAATTGTTTAACTCCCGTTGCTTCATCAAAAAATTCTTTTCTTTCCGCTAAAGAAGTATTTAAAAATCCCTCTACCATTCCTTGACCAATAACACTATAAGTTTTTTGTCCAAAACTGGCTTTAGCTAAAAATATTTGTATATCAGATAATCGAACTCTACTATTATTAATCAAATATTCACTGTCTCCATCACGATAAAGTCGTCTTGTTAAAACAACTTGGTCATAATCTATTGGCGCTTGATGATCTTCATTATTAAAATATAATGAAACCTCAGCCATGCCTAACCGACCTTTTTTATCAGAACCAGAAAAAATTATATCCTCGCTTTTTTTACCGCGCAAAGTTTTCATACTTTGCTCACCCAATGCCCAACGTATAGCATCAGCTGTATTAGATTTTCCAGAGCCATTCGGCCCAACAACAGCCGTAATTCCTCGTCTATTTTTATCTAACATGCCAGGAAAAACCAAAGTATTTTTATTAGCAAAAGATTTAAATCCTTGTATTTCTAATTTTTCTAAAAACATAAAAGTTAGTCAAAAGTCTGTAAAAGTATAAAGGGTCTGGCGCCGAATACCGTATTCGGCGACAAACCTTTAATGCTTTGACATTAATTTTCTATACAATTCAAGGTATTTTTTTGCTGATTTATTCCATGAAAAATCTTGTTTCATTCCTGTTTTTTGTATTTGATTCCAAAGTTTTGAATTATTATAAAAAACTGTTAATGCTTTATCTAATTCTTGATAAAATGCTTCTGAAGAATATTTTTTAAAAACAAACCCAGTTCCTACGCTACTTTTTATTTTTAACTTTTTACTTTTAACTTCTTTAACAGTATCAACTAAACCTCCTGTTGCTCTAACAACAGGCACTGTGCCATAACGCATAGCTATTAATTGACCTAATCCACATGGCTCAAAACGTGATGGCATCAGAAAAATATCTGCGCCAGCATAAATTAAATGCGCTAATTTTTCATCAAAAACAAATTGAACGCTAAATTTTTTTGGATATTTTTTAACCAAATCTTTTAATATTTTTTCATATTCTTTTTGTCCTGTCCCTAAAAAAACAAATTGACAATTTAATTTACTAAAATCTTCATTGAATAAATCTAAGCCTTTTTGCCAAACAAAACGAGAGATTAAACCAACTAAAGCAATATCTTTATCTACTGGCAAACCAAGTTGTTTTTGCAAAGCTAGCTTATTTATAGTTTTTTGTTTTAAATTTTTTAATGAATATTTTTGTTTAATTAAATTATCTTTTTCTGGATTAAAAAAATCAGTATCAATACCATTTAAAATTCCATAAAGATCTTTCTTTCTTTTTTTTAATACATTATCTAAACCAGCTCCTTCATAATGTTCAAGTATTTCTTTAGCATAAGTCGGACTAACTGTATTTATTAAATCAGAACCTAAAATACCTTGTGCCATAAAATTAATATCTCCATCTTGCGCGTCAACTTTAATAATCGGTAAATTAGAATTAATTTTTGTATAACCAATAATATCTAATTTAGTTATTCCTTGATTAGCTAAATTATGAATAGTATAAAGAGTTTTAGCGTTAGCAAAAAAATCATCTTTGCTATTTAATGTTTTAATAAAATCAGCAACTAAAGCCGTATGCCAATCTTGCGCATGAATAATGTTTGGTTGAAAAGATAATTTTTTAGCAACTTCTAAAGTCGCTCGAGTAAAAAAAGAAAATCTTTTTAAATCGTCTAATCCTCTAGCGTATTTATTATTTAATATTACTCTGCCACCAGAATATATTTCTTTAGAATTAAAAAAATTATGCTCTATTAAATAAACAGGAATTTTTGTTTTAGGTAAAAATGTTTGCCAAACATTAATAATTTCATCTTTATCACCCATTAACACATATAAATCTGTAATAACTTTTTTTATTAAATATTTTTTACAATCAATTATGCCATAAAAAGGCATGCAGATTCTAATATCAATATTTAGTTTTTCTAAAGCTACTGGCAAAGCTCCAGCCACATCGCCTAATCCTCCAACTTTAGCAAAAGGAGCAACTTCAGCTGAAAGAAATAAAACTTTAATTTTGTTTTTAATAGACATTATATTTTTATTTTATTATTTAGATAATGATAAGCTAAAATAAACATTCCAGCATTCCATGATTGACCAATCATACCTGATGGTTTTCCTGTTTTTCCATGCAACCATTCATTAAATTCCCAATTATTTAATTTATTTGCTTGCGCGACTTTTTCTAATTCTTTTAAAGCTTTATTTTTATTATTATTTTTATAAAGAAGCATTGGCCAAAGACAACCAATAAATGGCCAGATTCCTCCATTATGATATTGTTCTGGATAATTTTGTTTATGCATAAGCATGTATGGTTGCCATAATTTATCATTTTCTTTAATTGGATAAAAACAAGATTTAATCGGATTAAATCTTAATTTTTTTTCTCCAAGCCAAGTCAAAATTTGTTTAACTAAATTATTATCAGGTAAATTATTTGTATTTATAATTAAATATGGTAAATTTATTTTTTTAATTTCTTTTAAATATTCTTTTTGTTGCTTAATATACCAATCTGGATTACGTAAAATTCTTTCATAATGTTGATAAAGATTTAGTCGATCTTTAATTCTTTTATTTATGATTTTTTTATCTTCAGGTAAAGTTATTAAAATTATTTTAAAATTTAATAATTGCAATTGTTTTTCAACATCTTGATAATTTATTTCATTATTATTATGCAATCTATTATAAATAATATCAGATAAATGAAATTTTTCTATTAATAAATTTTTATTTTTTAATTCTGAAAAAATTTTTAAATAAGATTTAATAATTGGTTTGCCATGCTTAGTTCCAAAAATTCCAACATCACAATTAAACCAATGACAGCCATCTAATAAATATCCACTTTTATTATATTTCGACTCAAGATGATCATAAATTTGCGACATTAGCCAGCTCTTACCAGCTAAATCTGCTCCTTCAAAAATTAAATGATGATTTTTCATTATTTTTTTTAGGGTTTATTACCGGATACTCTTTTGAGTATAAAATTTTACCCAATTATTTTTTTAATGCCTGCTAAATATTGAGAATCAATTTTAAAATAATTATAACAATTTTTTAAAGCAGCTGAAGAAGTCTCTGAAAGATGAAAATCTGAACCACCTGTCATAATTAATTTATATTCTCTAGCTAATCGCTGAGCGTACATTATCGCTCCAATAGAATGGTGGGGAGTAAGAACTTCCATCCCGCTAATTCCTAATTTTTTAATTTTACTAATAAAATCTCTATTTAATTGATTGTATTTGCCTGGATGATTTAAAATAAGTTGTCCTCCAATTATTTTTTTTAATTTTAAAACCTGATCTAATCCAATATAACTTTCATTAACTTTAGTTAATGCTGGATTTTTAAAAACACTTTTTAATATTTCTTCTTGACTAGGATTTCTAATTTTTAATTTTTGAATAATTATCTTTTTATTAAACGGGATTTTAAAAATATAATCAATTATATGATTTATCGGAATATAATTTTTAAATTTATCTAAAAGAGCAATCTCATTTATTTGGAAATGCTGTTCTTTTAATTTTAATAAAGCTTCTCTTATTTTTCTACGACGTCTACTTTGACTATTTCTTAAAAGACTATGCAATTCTGGTCGTCGCTGATCAAAATTGTACCACAAAAGATTAAATCTTTTACGATTTACTTTAACATAAAGCTCCAAACCATTTATAGTTTTTATTTTTTTCTTTTGACAAGCCAAATTAAATTCATCAAGACCACCAACGGTATTATGGTCTGTAAGAGAAGCTATTTTTACATTATTAGCTGACAAAAAATCAACTAATTGACTTGGAGTAAAATAGCCATCAGAATAAGTTGAATGAACTTGTAAATCAATTAACATAAAAAAACAATTTAAGTGGGTCTGTCGCCGAATACCGTATTCGGTATAAAATTCCAAATTTTTGTAAAT
>JBBTVV010000152.1:4028-5243 GCA_038063135.1 Patescibacteria group bacterium | reverse complement strand
AAAAAAATTTCCTAAAAATTTGAAATTTTATACTCGAAAGAGTATTCGGCGACGGACCCTAAATAAAAAAATAATTATTCTAATATTTTTTTGCAAGAACTACCATTTTTAATTTACAAATTATTAAATAATTTGCAAATTACACTTATAATATTATTATAATTTTTATTTTTTATGAATTTAGAAACAACACATCAAAATTCTCTCAATAATCAAAAAGGGCTTGAGATGTATTTTTTGCCAGAAGTTGTTAAAAAATTTGCCAAACTTGAACAGAATGAAAAAAATTTGGAATTTTATACCGAATACGGTATTCGGCGACGGACCCTAAATAAATACTTTTCTTTTTACAATAACGAACGTCGTCATCAATCATTAAATTACTTAATTCCAGCAGAAATTTATTATAAATAATTAATTTAATATTTTAATAAAATTCTATCTCATTTTATCAAGTTTATTGTCTTGGCAAACCCGACCACTATTTACTAATTACTTTATCAATTATACCATATTTTACTGCTTCTTCTGCAGACATAAAATAATCACGATCAGTGTCTTTTCCAATCGTGCTAATCGGTTGACCCGTGTGTTTTGCTAAAATTTTATTCAATTTTTCGCTTGTTCTCAAAATATGTTCAGAATGAATTTTAATATCAGAAGCTTGACCTTCAAAACCACCTATAACTTGATGAATTAATATTTCCGAATTAGGCAAAGAAAAACGTTTGCCATGAGCGCCTGCTGATAAAAGAACTGCTCCCATTGAAGCTGCCATTCCAATGCAAATAGTTGAAATATCTGATTTAATATATTGCATTGTATCATAAATTGCCATACCTGCTGTAACTGACCCGCCAGGAGTATTAATATAAAATTTAATATCTTTATTTTTTTCTTCTGCATCCAGAAACAAAAATTGAGCAATTATAATATTAGCCATATGATCGCTTACTGGTTCGCCTAAAAAAATAATTCTATCTTTTAATAAACGAGAATAAATATCATAAGCTCGTTCGCCCTGATTCGATTTTTCAATAACTGTTGGTATTAGAGTCATAGATTTAAGATTTTAATTAATAAAATTATGTTAATTCGGATATAGATGAAAAAAATCAACTTATACCCGAATTAACAGATTGTTCAATTCAAAATTAAGTCATTTTCTGAAATTGACTTAATTATTTCAGCTTTTTTTAGCTTGAGCTTTTCTTT
>JBBTVV010000152.1:0-3928 GCA_038063135.1 Patescibacteria group bacterium | reverse complement strand
TAGAGAAAACTAAAATATTTACAGTCTATTTTTAATAGAACTGTCGTTGCGTAGCAACTTATTGATCAAAATAAAATAATTTAAACCAAAAAGTTATTACGCAACAAAAAGTATAAAAGAACAATTATTTATAAATTTGGAAAAATATTCCAAATCATGCTATTATTTTAACAAGCTAATAAACTAACCAAAGCTTAATATAAATTTTAAAATATGTCCAACAAAAATTTTAAAACAAACAAACAATCAAAAGAAACAAGTAAAGAAACAAGCAATGACAATAATATTGATATTGCCAAAAATAAAAATATGGCAGCGTTGTCATATGTTTGGATTCTTTGTTTAGTTCCACTTTTAGGCAATCGCGATTCAAAATTTGCTCAATTTCATGCTAAACAAGGCTTAGTTTTATTTATTGTGGAAATTATAGCAGGCATCTTAATTTTTATTCCTCTTTTTGGACAACTGTTTATGCTAGCGCTATTAGTAATTTCAGTAATGGGTGTTGTCAAAGCTCAAAATGGTGAATGGTGGAAAATTCCTTACATTTATGATTGGAGCAAGAAAATTAACTTAAATTTATAATTTCCCTTATTCCCAGTCCTTATCCTACTTTTAACGGTCACGGAAGAAGAAAATAAAAAAATAAAAAAATATTTTAATTTAATAAAAAAATTATGACTTTTATAAAATTTTTTGATCAAATAACAATTAAAGATGTGCCTCAAGTTGGTGGCAAAAATGCTTCATTAGGAGAAATGTATTGTAAATTAATCAAATCTGGAATTCGTGTGCCTAATGGTTTTGCAACAACATCAGATGCTTATAATTCTTTTTTAACAACAACTGGTCTTAAAGAAAAAATCAAAGAAATTTTAAAAAAACTAGATACTAGCGATGTTATTGATTTAGCCAAGCGTGGCAACGCTATCCGTAAATTAATAATTATCACACCATTTCCTTCACAATTTGAAAAAGAAATAATTAATGCTTATGAAAAATTATCTCAATTTTACCATGCCAAAAATTTACATGTAGCTGTTCGTTCTAGCGCTACTGCTGAAGATTTACCTAATGCTTCTTTTGCTGGTCAACAAGAAAGTTTTTTAAATATCTCAGGCAAAACTGAACTTTTACTTGCTGTAAAAAAATGCATTGCATCTTTATTTACAAACCGCGCTATTTCCTATCGCGTTGATAAAGGGTTTGATTATTCTAAAATTTCCTTATCAGTTGGCGTACAAAAAATGATTCGTTCTGATTTAGCTTCTTCTGGAGTAATGTTCACTATTGATACTGAAAGCGGTTTTGCTAATACTGTTTTAATAAATTCTATCTATGGGTTAGGTGAAAATATTGTTCAAGGAAAAGTTAATCCAGATGAATTTTATGTTTTTAAACCAACTCGTGCTATTATATCCCGCTCTTTAAGCGAAAAAAAAATTAAAATGATTTACAGCTCTAACTCAAAGCAACCTGTTCGCGATGTTCCAGTAAAAATAAATGAGCAAGCTAAACAATCAATTAGCGATCAACAAGTGCTCAAGCTGGCTGACTGGGGCATAATAATTGAAAAACATTACAAGAGGCCGATGGATATTGAATGGGCATTAGATGGCGTAGACAATCAGCTTTACATCATTCAAGCTCGCCCAGAAACTATCCATTCAGTTCGTGATTATAATGTTATTGAAGAATATATTTTAGAAAAAAGAGGAAAAATTATCACAAGCGGCCGCAGTGTTGGAAATAGAATTGGCACTGGACAAGCTAATAAAATCATGGATATTAAAGATATTAGTAAATTTAAACAAGGTGAAATTTTAGTAACAGATATGACTGATCCTGACTGGGAACCAATTATGAAAATTGCCTCAGCCATTGTTACTGATAAAGGCGGTCGTACTTGTCATGCTGCTATTATTTCTCGCGAACTAGGAATTCCTTGTTTAGTTGGAACAAATGATGCTAGTAAAAAAGTTATTGCTAATCAAGAAATAACTGTAAGTTGCGCTGAGGGCGATACAGGATTCGTCTATCAAGATAAATTGCCATTTAAAATTAACAAAACAAATATTAAAAATTTACAACGTCCTAAAACAAAAATAATGATGAATATTGGCTCACCTGAAATCGCTTTTGCTTCATCTTTTATTCCCAATGATGGCGTTGGCTTAGCTCGTGAAGAATTTATTATTAACGACTCCATTAAAATTCATCCGTTAGCTTTAATAAATTATGTTAAATTAAAAGATGCAAAAATTAAAAAACAAATTAGTCAATTAACAATCGGCTATACAGATAAAAAACAATTTTATGTTGACAAATTAGCTGAAGGTATGGCTACAATCGCTGCTGCTTTTTATCCTAAAGATGTTATTATTAGATTTTCTGATTTTAAAACTAACGAATATGCTAATTTAATTGGTGGCGCAGAATATGAACCTATTGAAGGAAATCCAATGATTGGTTGGCGTGGCGCTTCCCGCTATTATGATGAAAAATTTAAACCAGCATTTATTTTAGAATGCCAAGCGCTTAAAAAAGTTCGCGAAGAAATGAAATTAACAAATTTAAAAGCAATGGTACCTTTTTGCAGAACAATTGAAGAAGCGAAAAAAGTTATAAAAATTATTGCCGACAATGGTTTAAAGCAAGGTAAAAATAATTTTGAACTTTATTGCATGATAGAGATTCCTTCCAATGTTATTTTAGCCGAAGAATTTTCTAAACTATTTGACGGATTTTCTATTGGATCCAATGATCTGACTCAACTTACTTTAGGCGTAGATCGTGATAGTTCATTGATCAGTCATATTTATGATGAAAATAATCAAGCGGTTAAAACTTTAATCAAACAAATAATTCAAGTTGCTAAAAAAAATAAAGTCAAAATCGGCATCTGTGGCCAAGCTCCAAGCGACTTTCCAGACTTTGCTAAATTTGTAGTTACTTGCGGAATTGATAGCATTTCTCTAAGCCCTGATACAGTAATAAAAACCACTTTAGCAATTTTAAAAAAATAATTATTTTTTACTACTCTGGTCTGTCGCCGAATACCGTATTCGGCGACAGATCCCTAATTCCTCTGCTAAAAAATAGAACCAGAAAAAGATAAAAAAATTTTATTTAATAATGAATTTTTCTAAAGCGAAATTTTTTTTAATTAATTGTTTTGTTTTTATTTTAGGTATTTTGTTAGCGTCTTTTTTGCCATTGCGATTTTTTGATTATAGTATTTTTTATTTTGGTTTAATAATTGTTTGTTTGGTAATAATAATTTTATTTTGGCAGAAAAAAATTCTTAGATTAATTTTTTTAGTTTTGTTAATTATATTTTTTGCTTTGTGGCGTTATGGTTTATCTATTCCAGAAAATAGTTCTGATAAAATTTGGCATTATAATGGCAGTAATTTAGAATTAATCGGAATAATTACTAGTGAGCCTGACATCAGGGACAATAATCAAAAGTTGGAAATTACAGTAAGTCAAAGTAATTCACTTAAACGACTAATTGTTGGCAAAATTTTAATAACAACTAATTTATATCCATCATATAATTATGGCGATCAATTAGCTGTTGTTTGTAAATTAACTGCGCCAGAAAAAATTGATGAGTTTGCTTATGATCGTTATTTAGCTCGTTATAATATATACTCAGTTTGTTATTATCCAAAAATAAAAGTTATAAAACACAATCAAGGAAATTGGTTTTATCAAAAAATTTTTGTTTTTAAAAATAGCCTTACGCAATTAATTGATTATGGTTTAGGCGAACCTGAAGCTAGTTTGACCAGGTCAATTGTTTTTGGTGGTCAACGTGGTTTAGATGAAAAAACTCGTCAACAATTTGCTCAAACTGGATTGACTCATATCATGGCTGTTTCAGGTTTTAATGTAAGTATTTTAGCGGCAGTTACCTTAGTTT
>JBBTVV010000151.1:0-10693 GCA_038063135.1 Patescibacteria group bacterium | reverse complement strand
TTTCTAATTTTTAAATTTTACCCTCTAAAATTGCTAATCTAATATTCTTCATTAATTCAAGATAAAACTCCAAATTATTTAAACTTGCTAAATATCCTGCTAGTGGATCATTAATTTTAAATAAATGATGAAGATAAGCTTTTGAATATTTTTTTAACATTGTTAATTTGCTATTTTCATTTATTAGCGAAAAATCTTTAGCAAATTTTGCGTTAGTTAAATTTATTGTTTTATAAAAAGCCCTCACCCCATGCTCTTTTTCTACGGACGCTAAGAGTGGGAGAAAGACTGGGGATAAAGGATAAAATAATCTACCATGACGACCTTCGCGAGTTGGAATAACACAATCAAACATATCCCAACCCATTCGCGCGCAATTGACAATGTCTTCTGGTGAACCGATTCCTAAACCAAAACGCAATTTATTTTCTGGTATTGAATCTGCTGTAAATTGCAAGGCATCTTTTAAAAATTTTCCATCATTATCAATATGGCGAGCGCCAAAACCATAACCATCAAAACCCAATTTAGTTAATTCTTCTGCGCATAATTGACGCAGTTTTTTATTATCGCCACCTTGAATAACCGCAAACAACATCGGTTGTTTTTTTCCAACTAAACAACGTTTTTCAATTTGCTTATTAAATTCTATTAAACAACGTTTAGCCCATGCAACAGTTCTATTAACAGCTTGGCTAATTTGACTATCTGTATAATTATTTGGCGGACAATCATCTAAAACAACCATCATATCAACACCTAAAGTAAACTGAATTTGAATAGATTTTTCTGGCGTTAATTCGTATCTTGCTCCATTTAATGGGGATTTAAAAATAACTTTATCATCAGTAATTTTACCATTATTTTTATTTTTATGTATTAAAGAAAAAACCTGATAGCCTCCACTATCTGACAAAATTGGATGTTGCCAATCCATAAAATTATGAACTCCACCGCTTTTTTTTATTATATCCATCCCTGGCTGCAAAAAAAGATGATAAGTATTAACAACAAAAGCATCTAATCCCAAAGCAAACAAATCTTCATTGCTTAAATTCTTAATAACAGCTCGAGTAGCATCTGGCATAAAAAAGGGAGTTTCAATCTTACCGTGAGTAGTTTTTATTAATCCCAAACGAGCATTTGATATTTTAGATTTTTTTAATAGTTTAAACATAGAAATAAAATTTTCAATTTTTCACCACAAAAACGTGTATTAGCTATTTTCTCTTAAAATTAACTCTACATCATTTTCTTCAAACTCTGGCCAATATTTTTTTAAAAAAATTAATTCACTACGATATGCCTGCCACAACATAAATCCAGAAAATTGTTGTTTACCTGAAGTTTTTATAATAATATCCAAATCAGGCAAATCCCCTTGATATAAATATTTTTTAATTAGCCCCTCATGAATCTGTTCTATTTCAATTTTATTTTTTATTAATTTACGTATTGCATCAACTATTTCCGCTCTTCCACCATAATTTAAACAAATATTAATTGTTCCCGCCTGATTAGCTCTAGTTTTTTCCATAACATCATAACAACTTTGAGATAAATCGCCTGGCAATTCATCAATTCTGCCACTAACAAGTAATTTATATTTTTTTCGTTGCGCTTCACTTAATAAATCTTCAGTTATTACTTGCTTTAATAATTTCATTAAATAATTAATTTCTTCTTGCGAACATTGCCAATCTTCAGCAGAAAATACAAAAAAAGAAACTATTTTTACTCCACGAGAAAAAAACCATTCAGGAGCGCATACCATTTTTTTATAACAATATGCGTGTCCTTCGAAAATTGGCAAATTTCTTTCTAACACCCAATCATTACTACCGTCCATAATAATACCAATATGAGCTGGAGTTATTTGATTTTTTGGTTTTGTTTCTGGCATAATTTTTTACAAGATTTTTACCAACTTTATTCTATCTATTGCTCCACTAATTATTTTTATATTACTATTATTCGTATTAAATTGTTGTGATAAAAATTTTATCAATTCAATATTTGCTTTACCTTTAATAGGCGTGGCTGCTAAATCAATTTTTATTGTTTCATCAGCCATTAAATTTTTAACACAAGTTTTAATAGCATTAGGATGAACCTTAACGCGCAAATAAACTTCTCCTTTATCTAATAATATTTTTTTAAATTTCACCAAATAATCTATATTCATAATTCATTGAGTCTGTCGCCAAATACCATATCCGGCGACAGACACCTGACTTAACGCATAAAACTATGTTGTTTATAAAAAATTCTCTTAACTATTTCAACTAAAATCAAATAAACAATCACCAAACAAGCGATAGATAATAAAATATTTATTGGTAAAGGCGAAAATTTGAAGAATTTACCGAGTGAAGTATATGGTATCAACCAACCAACCGCCACTGCGGTAAAAGTACTAAAAATTAACCATTTACTAGCTTTGCTTTGCAAAAAAGGAATTTGCTTTGTTCTAATAATATGAATGACTAAAGTCTGAGTTGCTAATGATTCTAAAAACCAACCTGTTTGAAAAGCTGATTCTCCAAGTTTAAAAACGAAAAATAACAGAAAAAAAGTCAAGAAATCAAAAATAGAACTAATTGGTCCAAAAGTATACATAAACTTTTTAATAAAATTTAGATCCCATTTTCTCGGCTTATTTACCCAATCATCATCAACCTTATCTGTCGGAATTGTCACCTGCGAAAAATCGTAAATAAAATTATTTAATAAAATTTGAATTGGTAGCATTGGCAAAAAAGGAATGAAAAAGATTGCCCCCAAAACGCTAAACATATTACCAAAATTAGAACTCAACCCCATCATAATATATTTCATTGTATTACCAAAAGCGCGCCGACCCTCAATAACCCCTTCAATAATTGGCTGAAGATTTTTTTTAGTCAAAATAATATCAGCAGATTCTTTTGCTATATCAACAGCATTATCAACAGA
This sequence comes from Patescibacteria group bacterium, assembly GCA_038063135.1. Taxonomy (GTDB): domain Bacteria; phylum Patescibacteriota; class Patescibacteriia; order Patescibacteriales; family GWC2-42-12; genus JAHITL01. The sequence goes on along the minus strand of JBBTVV010000151.1, from coordinate 7,738 downwards.
AATGCCAATGTCAGCTGCTTTTAATGACAAGGCGTCATTAATTCCATCGCCCAAATATCCAACAACATCTTTATTATTTCTCAAAATAGTAATAATCCTGCTTTTTTGATTAGGAGAAAATCTAGCAAAAATAGTAGTTTTTTTGATTTTAATAAACAAAGCATTATCTGTTAAACCATCAATGTCTTTACCCAAAAGTACACCTTTAACTTCTAGTCCAACATCACAACAAATCTTTTGTGAGACCAACTCATTATCACCTGTAATTACTTTTACTTCTATCCCATATTTTTTTATCTGTTCCAAAATAGGCTCTAAATCTTTTTTAGCTGGATCTAAAAAAGATATAAAACCAAGAAATTCTAATTTTTCTTCGTCTAAATGGGTATATTTATCTTTAGGTTGCAAATCAGATTTAGTGGCAATAGCCAATACACGGTATCCTTCAGCGCTTAACTTATGATAATAATCAATCGCAATATTTTTATATTTTTCTGTTAGTACTGTTTTTTTATTATTCTCAAAATAATAATCACACTTCATTAATATTTCTTCTGGCGCGCCTTTTGTAATTAAAGTTCTTCCTTCTGGACCAACTACTGCAATGCTTAACATTTTTCGCGTAAAATCGAAAGGAATTTCTTCAACTTTTTGATATTCATCAATAAACGCTTTTTTATATTCCATTACAGCTTTGTCTAATGGATTTTTTACACCAGTTTGATGAAAACTATTTAAATAAGTATATAAAAACACTCGCTCATTATGAACACCAAAAATATCAGTGTAAGTAACTAATTTAATTTTATCCTCTGTTAATGTCCCTGTTTTATCAGTGCATAAAATATTCATACTACCAAAATCAGGGATTGCTGATAACCGTTTAACGATAACGCCAACTTTTGCCATTTTTTGCGATCCACGCGCCATAGCAATAGACATAATCATCGGCAATAATTCAGGCGTAACGCCTACCGCAATAGCAATAGCAAAAATAAATGACTCAAGAATATCTTGTTTTATTAACGAATTACATAACATTATCAACAAAACCAAAAAAAATACCACTTTCATGATAAAAAACCCAAATTTGGTAATGCCTAATTCAAAATCACTTTTTTCATCTTTTTTTAAAATATTTTTAGCTATTTTACCAAATCTCGTATTTTGTCCAACATTAAAAACCACCGCCAATGCTGTGCCACTTACAACATTTGAACCCAAAAAAACTAAATTATTATTAATATTCTCTGCTTGATTAACCAATATAACATCAGATATTTTTTCACAAGGAAACGACTCTCCTGTTAATACTGATTGATTAACAAAAAAATCATCAGCTTCAATAATTCTAGCATCAGCCGGCACCAAATCACCAGAGCTTAAAAAAATAATATCACCAAAACAAATCTCTGTTGTTTTTATTTCTTTTTTATTTCCAAAACGAATAACAGTAGCCGTGCTATTTACTTTATCTTTAAGTTTTTTTGCCACGTTATTAGCGTTATGTTCTTCAAAAAAATCTAAAATAACGCTAGCTAGAACCATCGCAATAATAATAATTGAACTAGTAATTTCTTTAAAATAAGCTGAAGTAATTGCAGCAATCAATAAAATTATTATTAAAGGACTTTTAAAATGAGACAAAAATTCCAACACAATATTCATTTCTTTTTTATCAGAAATTTTATTCAGCCCATATCGCTCTAATCTTAATTTGGCTTCTTTATCAGTTAATCCATCTTTTGAAGTCTGTAATTTTTTTAAAATATCAAAAACAGACGAAGAAGAAAAATAATCTATATCACCGACAATATTATTCACTTGAGAATTAATTTTCATTTAATTCTTTTTTTAACTCAACTTTTATTATATATTACTCTTATCATCTAAATTTTTTAATTTCCTCCACCTTTTAATTGCATGAGTTCTAGCTAATTCTTTGGCAATATTAGCGTTAATTTCAGTAAAATCAACTTGATCGGTGTGTCTGGTATTTTTCTTAATTTCTTCAGCGCGACGATGAGCTTCCGCTGCTCTTTCTATATTAATTTCTTCAGCGCGCTCAGCAGTATCAGCCAAAATTACTACTTTATTTTTTAACACCTCTAAAAAACCTCCTGAAATTGATATAATTTCGCTCTCTCCATTTTTTTTCTTAATATAAATAACACCTGGCATCAAACTTGAGACCAATGGAATATGATTAGGTAAAACAGTAATCTCTCCAGCTTTAGTGGGTAAAGTAATTTGTAAAATCTCTTCTTTTAAAACAACTCTTTCTGGAGTTACTATTTCAAAATTTATAAATTTATCAGACATAAAAAAAGGAATCAGAAATTAGAAATTAGGATTTTTTTTCTAATAAGCTAAAAAATCCAACTTTAAACTATATTTTCCCTATCATATAAAAATCACTTTCATTTTTATCATCATGCTTTCCTTCCAAAATTTCTTGAAAATCACGAATAGTATCAACTAATTTTACATATTGACCAGGTCTGCCTGTAAATGTTTCCGCGACAGTAAATGGTTGAGACAAAAATTTCTGAATTTTTCTTGCTCTGGAAACTGTAATTTTATCTTCATCAGATAATTCTTCCATGCCTAAAATAGCAATAATATCCTGCAAATCTTTATATCTTTGTAAAATTCTTTGTACTCCACACGCTGTTTGATAATGAGCTTTACCAACAATTTCAGGGTCAAGAATAATTGAAAAAGAATCAAGAGGATCAACAGCGGGATAAATTCCTAATTCAGTTAAACTTCTAGACAAAACAACTGTTGAATCAAGATGACCAAAAGTTGTTGCTGGAGCTGGATCGGTTAAATCATCAGCAGGCACATAAACAGCCTGGATAGAAGTAATTGAACCTTTGTCAGTAGAAGTAATTCGTTCCTGTAATTCACCCATTTCCGTTGCTAAAGTTGGTTGATATCCAACAGCAGAAGGCATGCGACCTAATAAAGTTGAAACTTCTGAACCAGCTTGAGTAAATCTAAAAATATTATCTATAAAAAATAATACATCTTGATTTTGTTCATCGCGAAAAAATTCAGCAATAGACAAGCCTGAAAGCGCTACGCGAGCACGACAGCCAGGTGGTTCATTCATCTGACCAAAGACAAGAGCTACTTTATCTAATACTCCAGAACTTTTCATTTCATGATATAAATCATTTCCTTCACGACTTCTCTCTCCCACTCCAGCAAAAACAGAATATCCACCATGCTGTTTAGCAATATTATTAATTAATTCTTGAATAATAACAGTTTTACCAACTCCTGCGCCACCAAATAGTCCGACTTTACCACCTTTTAAAATCGGGCAAATTAAATCTATAACTTTAATTCCTGTTTCTAAAATCTCAACTTTAGTTGATTGTTCAATAAATTTTGGCGCTTGGCGATGAATAGGATATCTTTTTTCTGTCTTTGGATCTGGTTGATTATCAATCGACTCACCTAAAACATTGAAAATCCTACCCAAAGTTTCTTTACCAACGGGCACTGTAATATTCACTCCAGTATTAACAACTTCATCTCCACGTTTAAGCCCGTCAGTTGATCCCATAGCGATTGTTCTAACTACATTTGCGCCAACATGCTGTTGTGTTTCTAAAACTAATTTACCGCCTTGTTTATTAATTTCTAAAGCAGCATAAATTTCAGGCAAATCACTTTCAAAATAAACATCAACCACCGCACCGATAATTTGTTTAATTGTACCCTTTTTATTTTCAGACATATTATTTAGCTAATTTTTTATAAATTCAAGTAAATTAAATATTTATTTCATCGCATTTGCTCCTGCTGAAATCTCTGCAATCTCTGCTGTAATTCCAGATTGTCTAGCTTTATTATAAAACAACGTAAGCTCATCAACCATATCCCCCGCTGCATCAGTTGCTTGATGCATTGCTGTCATTCTAGCGCTATGTTCCGAAGCGTTTGATTCTAACAATGCTTGAAATAGTTGAATTTCAATTAATCTTGGCAACATATCATCCAAAACTTCCGAAGGACTTGGTTCAAAAATATATTCATAAGTAAACCCATCTTGCTTTAAATATTTTTCTTCTTTTCCTTCTAAAAAATTCTTATTAATTCCAATTCGCGGATCCTGTCCTATTATACCCAAATATTCATCTTTAGTAGCTATATCAACTGGTAAAAGTTGCTTAACGCGAGGTACTTGCTTAGTCAAGCTAATATAATCAGTATAAGCAACAAAAATTTTATCATATTTTTTTGCCAAATATTCTTTAATAACCAACTGACTAATAGGCAAAATTTCTTTTACTTCACTAATAACATCATATTTAGGAAAATCAGCAACAATATTATAACCAAAATGATTATAAACAGCCGCGCCTTTTTTACCAATTAAAATAAATTCCGTTTCTTTAGTTATATTTTCTTCACTTTTACAATGTTTTTTAATAGCATCATTAATTTTATTAATAATTGCAGTATTAAAACCTCCGCATAATCCACGATTAGAAGTTATTAAAATCACGCCTGTTTTTTTAATTTCTTTTCTTTTCTCTAATAATGGATGAAGTGACTCACCGTTTTTACTAGATGCTCGCGATAAATTTAGAATCATCGACCAACTTAAGTTAGCATAGCTTCTCGTTTTTAAAACCGATTCAATCGCTTTGCGCATCTTAACAACCGCCATCATTTCCATAGCTTTAGTTATTTTTTTAGTACTACTAATTGATTTTATTCTTCTTTTTATATCTCCAGTTGATGCCATAGCTTTTTAATTTTTATTTTATATATTCTAACGTGCTTTTATAATCTTCGATTAATTTTTTCATCTTACTTTCCAACTCATCATTCAAATCTCTTTTTTCTATAATTTCTTTTAAAATATCTGGAGCAGAAGTATTTGCATATTTATACAATCCTAATTCAAATTCAGTAATTTTATCAGGCTGGATATTGTCTAATAAACCAGTAGTAATTGCAAAAAATATTAATATTTGATGAGCTATTGAAACTGGCATATATTGACCTTGCTTAAATATTTCCATTAATCTTTTTCCTCTTTCCAATTTAGCTTTAGTATCAACATCTAAATCCGAACCAAATTGAGCAAAAGCAGCTAATTCACGATATTGCGCTGCTTCTAACCTCATTTTACCAGCAACTTTTTTCATAGCTTTTACTTGCGCTGAACTACCAACGCGAGAAACCGACAAACCTGCGTTAATAGCAGGACGATTACCTTGATAAAATAAATCTGGTTCTAAATAAATTTGCCCATCAGTAATAGAAATAACATTAGTTGGAATATAAGCGGAAACATCGCCAGCTTGAGTTTCAATAATAGGCAATGCTGTAATTGAACCACCACCATAATCTTGATTGAGTTTGCAAGCGCGCTCTAATAATCTAGAATGAATATAAAAAACATCTCCAGGATATGCTTCGCGTCCAGGTGGTCGTCTAAGAAGTAAAGATATTTCACGATAAGCAACCGCATGCTTTGATAAATCATCATAAACAATTAAAACATCTTCACCCTTATCTAAAAAATATTCAGCCATAGCGCAACCAGCATAAGGAGCAATATAAAGCAAAGATGCTGGATCGCTAGCGCAAGCTAAAACTACTGTAGTATATTCCATTGCGCCATGTTCTGTTAATTTTGCCACAATACTAGCCACTTTTGACTTTTTTTGACCAATGGCTACATAAATACATTTTAAATTTTGTCCTTTTTGATTAATAATCGCATCAATAGCAATAGCTGTTTTACCAATTTGACGATCACCAATAATTAATTCTCTCTGACCACGACCAATTGGAATCATAGCATCAATAGCTTTAATTCCAGTTTGCACTGGTTCACTTACTGATTGACGAGCAATAACACCTGGAGCTATTTTTTCAATTGGATTATATTTTTCAACATTAATTTCTCCTTTTCCATCAATTGGCTCACCAAGAGGATTAACTACTCTGCCAATAATAGTTTCTCCAACTGGAACTTCTAAAATTCTATTCAAACATCTTACTTCATCCCCTTCTTTAATAATAGAAGAATCCCCCAAAATAATAACACCAACGCTATCCTCCTCTAGATTCATTGCGACTCCATATATTTTATTAAATTCGGGATTATTCGCATTAATTTGCGCATTATTTGTGCTTGTAAATTCCAACATTTCTGACATCATCACTTCAGAAATTCCAGAAACACGAGCAATCCCATCGCCAACTTCAATAACCCGACCAACGGTTTGCTCTTTAACAGATGATTTAAAGCCTTCAATTTGTTGTTTAAGTTGTTCCACAATAAAATCTTTTGTAGTAGACATAATTATAAAATTTTTAATTTTCAATTTTCAAATAATATTTTAATATTTAAATATTATTTAAAAATTTAAAATTATAAAATTCTATTTAATTAGCTTATTTTTTAACTCGTCTAGCGTTGCTTTTACGCTTCCATCTAAAACCTTATCTCTGTATTTTATAATAACTCCTCCTAATAAACTCTGGTCAACTTTTTGTTTAATTAGTATTTCTTCAGCCTTGCTTAACTTTTTAAGATAATCTATTAATAATTCTTCTGTTTTAATATTAATTTTTTTAGCGCTAGTAATTTCCGCCTCAACAATCCTTTTTTCAAAATTCCAAATTTCTACAAAAAGTTCAATTATCTGATTTGCCTTAGCTAAATCGTTATTATTTTTTAATACCACAGCAAACTCTTTAACAGCATCTTTAAGCTGCTCATTTTCTTTATCCCTAACAATCTGATAAAAATATTGCGCATATTGTTTAGCTGTAGTTTTCATAATAATAAAAAGAAAAATATTTTTTTAATATTTATCTTATTTTTTTAATATTTTTCTAATTAGCTCCTCGTCTTCTTTGCTATCTATTTTTTTCTCTAATATTTTTTCAACTGTTATTAAAATTAAATCAGCTATTTCTTTTTTTATCTCTTTTAAAGTTTGAGCTTTTTCAATTTGCATTTTTTCTTTTTCCTGATTAATAAGCTGACCAATTTCTTCTTTGGCTTTAATCAGCATTGCTTGCTTATTTTCTTCAGCTTGACGATCAGCTTTAGCTAAAATTAAACTAGCTTCTTTTTTAACTTCTGCTAATTTTTCTTTATATTCTTCCTCTGTTTTAACTAATCTTTTTTCTATCTTTTCCGCATCATCTAAACTTTTAGCAATTTTTCCTGAACGATCTGCCATTATTTTTGATAAAGGCTTGAAAACTAAAAAATAAAGTACTAAAAAAACAATAGTAAAATTTACTACCTGAGCAATTAACAATCTAAAATCAATGTGAAATATTTCTATTAAATTTTCCATAAAATCTAAATTAGTCAAAAGTCATTAAATTTTATGAACGTTTGACTTTCTTAACTTTTGACTAATGCGCTATTTAATACTAAAAGCTATAACTAATGCGTAAATAGCGATTGATTCAGCAAAAGCTGAAGCTAATAACATAGGAACTAAAATTTTTCCTGAAGCTTCAGGATTTCTACCAATTGCTTCTGTTGCCTTAGCTCCAATTAAGCCAATACCAATTCCAGGTCCAATCGCGCCAAGGCCAATTGCCAACGCTTTTGCTAACATAGTCATGTCAATACCATTAATCATAAATTTTATATTTATTTAATTAATTAATTAATTTTTTGTTTTCTATTGGGTCTGTCGCCGAATACCGTATTCGGTATAAAATTCCAAATTTTTGTAAA
>JBBTVV010000150.1:0-7793 GCA_038063135.1 Patescibacteria group bacterium | reverse complement strand
CTCTTTCGAGTAGAAAATTTCAAATTTTTAGGAAATTTTTTCAAAAAGTTTTGAGAGAATATGGTTATATTAGCGAAAAAGTTTTTAACAAAATTTACAAAAATTTGGAATTTTATACCGAATACGGTATTTGGCGATAGACCCTATATTGAATCTTACTCTTCTTTCTGGACAAAACCGGTACCAGCTGGAATTATTCTGCCGATAATAACATTTTCTTTCAAACTTTCTAAAGAATCTACTTTTCCTGTTACAGCCGCTTCAATTAAAACTCTTGCTGTTTCTTGAAAGGAAACTGCTGATAAAAAGCTGTTAGTAGTTAATGAAGATTTAGTAATGCCTAATAATAATTGATCTCCTTGAGCCTCTTTTTTATTTTGTTTTTTCATTTCACTATTAGTACTTTCAAAAATCGCTTTTTCAACTACTTCTCCTGACAATAATTCAGTATCACCAGAATCTTGAATATAAATTCTAGAAAACATTTGATTAGCAATTATTTCTATATGCTTATCATTTAATGGCTGTCCCTGAGAGGAATATACTGATTGAATTTCTTTTATAATATATTTTTGTGTATCTAGTTTGCCACGCAATTTAAATAATTGTTGTAAATCAAAGCTACCTTCAGTGAGCTGATCGCCAGGATTAACTATATCACCGTCTTTAACCCAAATACCAAAACCTTTTGGCACAACAAACTCTTTAAATTTTTCAGTAGCTACTGTAATTTTAATTAATTTATCTTCTATTTCAACTACGCCTGCTCTTTTAGCTTTAATAATTTTTTTACCAAGAGAAAACAAATCAACATTTTTTGCTACTTTTTGACCGTCTTTAACAAAAATTTTAACATCTTTTTTCTTGTATTTAGTAAGACTTTGATTTTCTAAAGTAATCTCTTTAATAGCATCGGCAAAAAAATATTTATCAGATTCTGTTCCATCAAAATAAATTTTTAAAATTTTTGAATGAGGATCAGAAACAATAGTTTCACCTAAATCATTAACAACTGTTTTTTGAGCTGTTTCAATTTTTATTCTGCCAGCAATATCAGCAATAAAAGCCTTTCTCTTGGGAGTCCTTACTTCAAAAATTTCTTCTACTCTTGGTAAGCCCTGAGTAATATCGTCCTGACCTGCCACACCACCAGTGTGAAAAGTTCTCATAGTTAACTGCGTTCCTGGCTCACCAATTGATTGAGCAGCAATAACACCTACTGCTGTACCAATCTTAACTGTTTTATTATAAGCCAAATCATAGCCATAGCATTTAGCGCAAACACCTTTATTAACTTTACAACTAAGAATTGATCTAACAGTTGCTTCCTTGATATCTTCTTCGCCAATTTTACTAACGACTTCTTCTGTCATTAGATCTCCTGCCTTAGCCAATATTTTACCTTTACTATTTATTAAATCCTTAACTAAATAACGCCCAGATATTCTTCTAATAACACTTTCGCTCATTTCTTCACTTTCATTTTTAGTAATTAGCAAACCATCTTTATCACTGCAATCATCTTTAACTATCACCACTTCTTGAGCAACATCAACTAAACGACGAGTTAAATAACCAGCATTAGCAGTACGAAGCGCTGTATCAGACAAGCCTTTACGAACACCATGAGTAGCAATAAAATATTCCAAAACACTAAAGCCCTTTTTAAAATTACCTTTAACAGGCAATTCCATAATTTCACCACTAGGCGAAGTAACTAAACCTTTCATACCAATAATCTGAGTTAACTGAGCCCAACTACCTCGAGCGCCAGACTCAATCATTGAAAAAAGTGGACCATCCTCTGGCAACCCTTTACTACAAACTTTTGTCACCTTTTCTTTAACTCCAGTCCATAACTCAATAATTTTACTATAACGCTCACTATCAGTTAATAGACCATCATTATATTGCTCCTGAACCTCTTCAGCTTGTTTAGACGCTTCATTAATAAACCTATCTTCTATCTTTAAATCTGGTAAATCTTCAAGACCCCAAGACAATCCACTTTTTGTAATATATTCAAAACTCTTATCCTTCAACTGATCTAATAAATCAACTGTTCGTTCTTCTCCGTAAAAAAGTAAACAATCTTTAATAATATTTTTTATTTTACCTTTACCAATAACTTCATTAACATATTGAAGTTTGCTAGGTAAAATCTCATTAAAAAGAATTTTTCCTACAGTTGTTCTAATAAGTCCCTGTCCATCTATTTTTACTCTTATTGATTGCTGTAATTTGATTTTATTTAATGAATAAGCTAACTTTGCTTCTAATGAAGAATAAAAACATTTTAAAGATTTTTCATCAATCTGTTGATCAATATGCTCTGTTGTCATATAAAACGCGCCCCAAATAATATCTTGATTAGGCGTTACTATAGGATCCCCAGTCGCAGGCTTTAACAAATTATGAGATGCCAACATAATATCACGCGCTTCACAAATAGCCTCTTTTGTTAAAGGAACATGAACAGCCATTTGGTCCCCGTCAAAATCAGCATTAAAAGCAGTACAAACCAAAGGATGAATTTGAATAGCTAAACCTTCAATTAAAATTGGTCTAAAAGCTTGAATTCCCAAACGATGCAAAGTAGGAGCGCGATTCAATAATACATAAGCCTTTTTAATAATTTCTTCCAAAATATCCCAAACTTCATCATGTCCCATTTCAATAAAACGAGAAGCGCTTCTAACATTGTGAACAATTTCTTTTTTAATTAATTTACTAATAATAAATGGCTTAAATAATTCCATTGCCATACGTTTAGGCAGTCCACATTGATCTAATTTTAAATTAGGATTAACAACAATAACACTTCTACCTGAATAATCAGTTCTTTTTCCTAATAAATTCTGACGGAAACGACCTTGCTTTCCTTTTAAAGAATCTGCTAAAGATTTGAGCATTCTTTTTTGACCAGTAGAAGCGACTACAGTTTTGCCATGTCTGATAGAATTATCAATTAAAGCATCAACAGCTTCTTGCAACATTCTTTTTTCATTACGACAAATAACTTCTGGAGCATGAAGGTCTACGAGCTGTCGCAAACGATTATTACGATTAATAATACGTCTATACAAATCATTCAAATCAGATGTAGCAAAACGACCACCATCAAGTGGCACCATTGGTCTTAAATCAGGAGGAATTACAGGAACTACTGTTAAAACCATCCACTCAGGACGAATATCATTAGCATTTAAACTTTTTAAAAGTTTCAATCGTTTAATTAATCTTTCTTTTTTAGAATCTATTGCATCTATCAATTCTTTTTCTAATTCAACAGTTGTTTTAGTTAAATCAACTCCAGCTAGCAACTTTCTAATTGCTTCTGCTCCAATACTTGCTGTAAAAATATGACCATACTTTAAACTAAGATTTTGATAAACGCTTTCAGTAATAATAGTTAAAGGAGTAAGTTCTTTTAACTCACTTTGCGCTTGATTAAAAGCTTGTTCAAGCTCATTAAGTTTATTATCTCTAACTTCTTCTAACGCTTCTATCTCTTTTTTAATTATTTCAACTATCTCAATTTCACTCTTATCTTGATTTAATAATTTACTTTTTTTATTTTTTGCTTCTGAAATTTGTCTTACTAAATCATTCTCAATATTTTTTTTCTTATTTTTATATTCATTTTTAATTTGTTCAATAGTTGCTTGTCGTAATTCTTCATTAACTTCAGTAATAATAAAATTAGCAAAATAAATAACTTTTTCCATTGCTTGCATAGGCAAGTCTAAGATCAAACCAATTTTAGAAGAAGTTCCACGCAAAAACCAAATATGCGAAACTGGAACTTCCAACTTAATATGTCCCATTCTTTCTCGTCTAACTAAACTTCGTGTTATTTCAACTCCGCATTTATCACAAATTATGCCTTTGTAGCGAATTTTTTTATACTTTCCACAATAACATTCCCAATCTTTTGATGGTCCAAAAATACGTTCACAAAACAAACCATCTTTCTCAGGCTTCTGAGTACGATAATTAATTGTTTCTGGCTTAACAATTTCTCCATGCGAACAAGCCAGAATACTTTCTGGCGAAGCTAACTTTAATTTAATTGCATCAAAATCAGTTGTCTCTATTGAATTAAGCATAATATTAATATCTTAAAATTTTTAATTTTATAATTTAGTTATTTTTTAAAATTAATAAATTTTACCCTCCTTGTCGTTCCAATTCAATGACTTGATTGTCTTTTAATAACTCTACGTCAAGACATAATCCTTTAAGCTCTCTAATTAAAACATTAAAAGACTCTGGAATATTAAGCTTTTTAATAGTTTCTCCTTTAATAATTGCCTCATAAGCCTTACTTCGTCCTGGAACATCGTCTGATTTAATAGTTAATATTTCCTGCAAAGTATGAGCAGCTCCATACGCTTCTAACGCCCACACTTCCATTTCACCAAAACGTTGACCACCATATTGAGCTTTACCTCCTAAAGGCTGTTGTGTAATTAATGAATATGGACCGATTGATCTTTGGTGAATTTTATCCTCAACCATATGATTGAGTTTTAAAATATATTTATAACCAACTACTATTTTATTATCAAAAGGTTCTCCTGTACGACCATCGTGCAAAACTAATTTACCATCAGCAGGCATACCTGATTTAACCAATTCTTCCTGAATTTTATCTTTAGAAATACCCTCTAAAACAGGAACGGCTACTCGATAACCCAATCGCTTAGCAGCCATACCTAAATGAGTTTCCAAAAGTTGACCCAAATTCATTCTAGAAACAACACCCAAAGGAGACAAAATAATCTCAACCCGAGTTCCATCTGCCAAATATGGCATATCTTCAGCAGGGACAATTTTAGAAATAACACCTTTGTTCCCATGTCTGCCAGCCATTTTATCGCCAATTTGAATTTTTCTCAAATTAGCTACTGTCACTTGAACTGATTGAATAACACCGGCTGAAAGTTTATCACCCTTCTCTCTTGAAAAGATTTTAATATCAACAACTTTACCATGCTCACCATGTTCCAAATAAAGAGATGAATCTCTAACATCTTTAGCTTTTTCACCAAAAATCGCTCTTAATAATTTTTCTTCAGCTGATAATTCTGTTTCTCCCTTTGGTGTAATTTTACCAACCAAAATATCACCACTAGAAACTTCCGCGCCAATTCTTACTATGCCATATTCGTCCAAATCTTTTAATTTTTCTTCACTAATATTCGGGATATCATTAGTCATTAATTCTGGACCTAATTTAGTATCACGAACACTAATAGTATAATTTTCAATATGAATAGATGAAAAAACATCTTTTCTAAGCAAATCTTCTGAAATAATAATCGCATCTTCATAATTAAATCCGCGCCAAGTCATAAAAGCAACTAAGATATTTCTACCCAATGCCAATTCTCCATTATCAACTGCTGAACTATCAGTTAGCACCTGCCCTTTTTTAATTTTCTCTCCTTTGCTAACTATTGGACGCTGATTAACACAAGTAGATGCATTAGAACGTGAAAATTTATTTAATTTATAATTTCTCACTTTACCTTCATTATCTTTTACATCAATAGCGGTGCCATCAACTTTAGAAATTTCTCCATCTGTTTCAGCAATAATTACATAACCAGAGTCCCGAGCAGCTTCAACTTCAATGCCAGTACCGACTATTGGAGCCTCAGCACTAATCAAAGGAACTGCCTGACGTTGCATGTTAGTGCCCATTAATGCTCTAATACCATCATCATGCTCTAAAAAAGGAATTAAAGAAGTTGCCACAGAAATAATTTGATTAGCCGCTAAAGCCATAAAATCAATATTTTCTACAGATTCAATCGTTGGCCTATTATATTTTCTAGCTTCTGTTTTTTCAACCAAAAAATATCCCTTACTATCAATTGGCGTAGTAGCCACAGTAGTAATATATTTTTCTTCCGTAAAAGCGTCTAAATAAACTATCTCATCAGTAACCATTGGCTTGATTGCTATAGTAATAGGTCCTAATTTTTCTTCTAATATTTGCGCTATTTTCTTATCAATAATTTTTCCTTCTTTAATAATCAAAACTCCCCGTTTATCACCTTTCATTTCATAAATATCCTGTCTAGCAATTTTATTTTCAGTTATTTCTGCTTTATTTTCAATATCATGTAAAACTCTTCTATAAGGAGATTCAATAAATCCATATTTATTTAGTCTAGCATAACTAGTTAAATGACCGACTAAACCAATATTCGGACCTTCAGGAGTCGCAATTGGACAAATACGTCCATAATGAGTAGGGTGCACATCTCGAACTTCAAAACCAGCTCGTTCTCTAGTTAGCCCACCTGGACCCATAGCAGATAGCCTTCTTTTATGCTCTAATTCTGCTAACGGATTTGTCTGGTCCATAAACTGCGATAGCTGAGAAGACATAAAAAATTCTTTTACTACGCTAATAACTGGACGAGCATTAATCAATTTATTTGGTGTTAAACTATCTATATCCATAATACTCATTCTATCTCTAACGATTCTCTCCATACGAGATAAGCCAACTCTAAATTTATTTTGAATTAATTCACCGATTGCCCTAATACGACGATTACCTAAATGATCAATGTCATCTTCCTGTTCTTGTGTAATATTTAATCTTATTACTTCAGTAATAATAGCAATCAAATCTTCACGTCGCAAAATTCTATTTTCCTTATTATTAGGCACAGTAAAACCAAATCGTTTATTTATTTTATAACGACCAACTCGATCAAAATCATAACGATCAAATCTAAAAAACATTGAATGAATAAATTGACGAGCATTATCTGTTGTAGCTAAATCTCCTGGTCTAATTCTTTTGTAAACCTCTTTTAATCCTCCTGCTTCATCTTTTGCAGCATCCTTAGCTATTGTAGCATCAATATAATCACCAATAGATTCAGTTCCTATTCCTTTACTACTATTAAATAGACTTTTTATTTCTTCATCGCTAGAATAGCCAAAAGCGCGCAACAAAGAAGTGATAGCTACTTTACGTTTGCGATCAATTCTTACCCAAATTACATTATTAGCATCAGTTTCAATTTCCAACCAAGCGCCACGATTAGGAATAACTTTAGCTCCATAATATTTTTTACCCTTAATAAATTCTGAAGAAAAAATCACGCCAGCGCTTCTAATCAACTGAGAAACAACTACACGTTCAATACCATTAATAATAAAAGTCCCGTTTTTAGTCATCAAAGGAAAATCTCCTAAAAACACTTCTTGAGTAACAACTTGCTCTGTTTTTTTATTAACTAATCTAACTTGAGCTCTTAAAGAAGCTTCATAAGTAACATTTTTTGCGCGACTAACAACTTCATCAAATTTAGCTTCATCAAGATAATATTTATCCAAATGAAGTTCTAAATTACGACCGATAAAATCAGTTATAGGAAAAACTTCCTCAAATAAATCAGTAAGACCTTCTTTCAAAAACCAATTATAAGAATCTTTCTGAATCTCAATTAAGTCTGGTAAAGGAAAAGTCTTTTCAATACTAGCGAATTTAATACGTTTCTCTGCTTTTATTTTATTAGGCATAAAAATAAAAATATTAAAAGTCTATTATTAGCGTCCAACAATAAGACAAAAAAATTCTCAATTCCAATTTAAAATTGAGTTATTAAATAAAAACTATATTAAATTAGTGAAACAATATTTCACTTGTTTGAATTTAAAAATGAGTTACAACAATTATATTTAAACTACACTTAAGGCCTGTCACTAGATACTCTTTCGAGTAGAAAATTTCAAATTTTTAGGAAATTTTTTCAAAAAGTTTT
>JBBTVV010000149.1:0-3341 GCA_038063135.1 Patescibacteria group bacterium | reverse complement strand
CAATTGATGTTTTTAAACCCAATTTTTCAAAAATTTTTGTATAAACTTTTTTCATTTTTTCATATTCAATTTTAAAATCCTCTTCATCTTTATGAAAAGAATATCCATCTTTCATAATAAATTCTCGAACACGAAGCAATCCGCCTCTAGCGCGTAATTCGTCTCGAAATTTTGGAGAGAATTGATAAAGATGAAATGGCAAATCCCTATAGCTTAATTTATATTGACGGACAAGATCAACAAACATTTCTTCTGCGGTTCCGCCCAACACGAATTCTGCGTCTCTGCGATCCTTAATTTTCATCAATTCAAAACCAACAGTGTTTGTTCTGTTTGTTTCTTTCCATAATTCAAGTGAATGTAAAATTGGAGTAATCATTTCTTGACCTCCAGCCAAATCCATTTCTTCTTTGATGACGCGCATTATTTTTTGTTGAACTCTTTGTCCGATAGGTAAAAAATAAAATCGACCAGCGACTGATTCTCGTATAAAACCACTTTGTTTGAGCAGTCTGGTCGATATACTTTTATCGTCATCAGATACATTTTTGTTTGTTTTTAGAAAGTATTTTGAAAATCTCATAGATTTAACAAATTAAATTATTGAGTTAAACTGTTCAAGTCCAGGAACATAATTGACACTTTTAAATAAATAAATTTTATTTTAATTTTTCCTCTGGCGGTGTTTTTTAATTGATGTTTGAATATTTTTTGACGAAAATCCAAATCGCAAAATTTGAATGTTCCGCCTCGCCTTGAACCGGAGCGGAAAGAACGATTTTTACCCTACGGGTGATCTGCCATAGGCATGACAAGTTTTTCTTTGGTGGCAAATTCTTTTACAAATTTTCAAAAACAATATCCGCTATATCACTTCTGAATTTGTTTATAAATATAGCGTCTGGTTTCCTAACTGGATAAGTATAATTTGAAAGAATGACAAAGCCAACTCCTCTTTCAATATCACATACACAAACACAACCAGTAAAACCAGTTTTCCCAAAAGTTTTATCACTACAATGTTTGCCCATATAGCGAGGTTGGTTTAATTCCCATCCAAGACCCGCGTATTGGTCAATATCACTAAGTTGGTTAGTTTGTATTTGTTTCATTATTTTTGGTGAAAAATATTTTTGTCCGTTGATTACTCCGTTATTCAAAAGCATTTCTAAAAAATTTAGTATATCTGGAACAGTAGAAAAAACTCCAGCCGAGCCGACAATTATTTTTTTGTTTAAGACATAAGCACTTTCGTCGTGAACTTCACCTTGAACTAGGCCACCCCTCCATTCTTGAATTTCAGTTGGTACAATTTCTGCTTTTTTGAATTTTTGTAACGGATTAAATGTGGTGCGTGTCATTTTTAGTGGTTTGAATAAATATTTTTCGCCTAACTTATACAAAGGTTCGTTAAAAATTCTTTCAACGACTAATCCTAAAAGTATGCTTGTGGCGTTCGTAACGAAAAACTTTGTTCCAGGTTTGCTTTTAAACTCTGTCGTAAAAATAACATCTAAAATCTCGTCTGCTGATTTATCTTTATATGCTGATAAGCGAAAATCATAATCAAGTGTTTGAGTAAGAAGATGTTTAATCAAAATATTTTTTCTATTAGAATTGTTAAATTCCGGAACAAAATTTATTAGCTTGTCCTCTACTCTTAATCTACCTTCATCAATCAATTTTAAAGCTAGTGACGAAGTCGGAATTGATTTAGTAATAGAGGCAACATCGAAAATTGTGTTTTCTTGAACTACTCGCACACTTGTGTCAAAAGTGAATTTCCCGCCGGGAACAACAAATTTATTCCCGTTGGTTTGCACTATTCCAACGGCACAAGCAGAAAATGTTTTTTCGACAATAGCTTGATTAATCTTATCTCTAATTTTTTCTTTCATAATTTATTTCACCAAGTTATCCAAAGAAACACCCAACCCTTTAGCGATTTTGGTAATCGTTTTGTTTAAGTCCATGAACATAATTGACACTTTTAAATAAATAAATTTTATTTTAATTTTTCATCTGGCGGTGATATTTTACACTTTGCGCGAACCTTTTTTAAACGAAACGGCAACTGATTCGCCCAAAATTTTTTCGCCGCCAATTTATCCGAATTTCTTTAACATGAAGTCCGGCATAAACCTATTGCTAATATAAAATCTTTTCGTTTCTTCCTGCAATGTTTTGAATTGATCAATTATTCCTCTACATTTTTTATTACCGCAGTTACATTTGCAAGTCCACATCTCTCGCCAAGCATTTACAATTTTTTCCTCGTTGTCATTCATTGTGGTGGAATAATCGTAAGTTATTTCCTCGCCCGATACTATATCTCGTAGAGCAATCAACTAATTTTTCCCCTTGATATGTAAATTCGGCTCGCATAAATGATTGAAAGTCCTTGATATTTCATCTAAATCTAAATATTCTTCGTCACCAACTTCTATCGGGTCAGATGGCTCTTCTTTACCTTCATTTACCCTTCGAATTACCTCATCCAAAGTGCAAGGCTCGCCCTCAAGGAAATAAATTATCTGACCCCTTCTTGATTTCTTTGTTGGCAAAAACGCCATTTCCAGCGATTTTCGATTTTTTTATTTCAAGACCTTGTTCAGTATCTATTTCCATAGTTAATTTTCTATTGGATAAATATCAAAAGCAACTTCCTCGTATGGGTGGACACTTTTTACTTTTTCAATGACTTCTTTCAAAATTTCTCGCGGCACAATCGTTTCAATTTTTTCTTCCTCAACCATTTCATAATTTTCGGCTTTCCCGATGGTAGGACTGGTTTTTTCATTCCCACAAAAACGACCTATGCCACGAGAGGAAAATGAACAGAAATCATAGTTTCCAATTTTTCCTGCTCCAGCTTCGCCGAGGGCTTGACGAACTTTGTCGGCGTGAGAAAGAGGAACAAAAACTACAAATTTTACATTTTTTGACAACATATTATTTTGACGGAATTATTTTTGAGATCTTTATTAATATCGCACCTTTTGTCGGTAAACCTTTATTTTCTTCCATTTTTTTAACATAATTTTTCCATTTACCACTTGTGAAATATTTAGCCACCCCAATCAATTTATATCCGTGCATTTTAGAATCCCAAACAATCAGACAAACATTTTTGTTTTGAGAAATATCTTTTATTGTCTGATTCATGTAATTGTCAGTAATTAAGATCTGATCCTCGGACATAACTTTAATAAAAGCTACACCAATAACATTGGGTTTATTGTCCGTTGTTATAGTAGCGAATGCTACTGGATTACTTTCCATTAATTTTTTTATTTGATTTAGATTATTCATAGTTTGAATTCCTCGCGAGTTTACTTATT
>JBBTVV010000148.1:0-1370 GCA_038063135.1 Patescibacteria group bacterium | reverse complement strand
CCTAAAAATTTGAAATTTTCTACTCGAAAGAGTATTCGGCGACAGACCCTAAAAAGTATTTTTTTAGTTTACTTCAATTAAATTATTTTTGCAAATCTCCGCATAAATTTTAGCGCTTGGACGAGCAATACGCTTAAAAGTTTTTTTATCAATAGCATATAAACCAAATTTTGGTGCCCAGCCGTCTGCCCATTCAAAATTATCTAAAAGCGACCAGTAAAAATATCCACGAACATCAATCCCTTGATTAATTGCTTTATGAACATATTTTAAATGATTAATAATAAATTTAGCTCTTTGATTATCATTAGCATCAGCAATACCATTTTCCATAATATAAATTGGTTTTTTAAATTTGCTTAAATCTTTCAAAACATAATAAATTCCTTTTGGATAAATTTCCCAACCAATATCATTTATCTCTTTATTTAAATTAACTTTAAACGGCGGAAAGCAACTTAAACGATTATGAAAATAATAATCAAGAGCTATAAAATCTAAATATTGCCGAGTTTGCTTTAAAAATTTTTGATAATAAAAATATTTAGCAATGAGTACTATTAATACATCAAATGGATTAATAGTATTAGCTGGTTCAATATAACTATTTAATGAAGTAAAACTTACTTTAGCTTCAGGCAAAATATCATGAATTCTATTAAAAGCTAATTGATGGGCTTTGACTAAATTTCTGTAAGCTAAAACGGCTCCTAAAAAATTATATTTTTTAGCTGGAGGAAATTTACCT
The DNA here is from genome assembly GCA_038063135.1 of Patescibacteria group bacterium. Lineage (GTDB taxonomy): Bacteria > Patescibacteriota > Patescibacteriia > Patescibacteriales > GWC2-42-12 > JAHITL01. The sequence goes on along the minus strand of JBBTVV010000148.1, from coordinate 622 downwards.
CTAATATAGCCATGATTAATATGCAACATAGGCTCATTAAGAGTAATCCAAAAATCAACATCTTGTCCTAATTCCTTAACAATTAATTTAACGTAACGAATAAAAAAACTAACTACTTTTTTATTTGTCCATCCTCCAATTTGAGATAACCAAATAGGATTTGTCCAATGCCATAATGTTAAAACTACTTGTAAGTTTCTTTTTTTTGCTGATTGTAGCACTTTTTTGTAATGTTCAATTTCTTCCAAATTAAATTGACCTTCTTGTGGTTCAATTCTTGCCCATTCAATTCCAAGTCGAAAAGCTCCACAATTAAGTTCTTTAGCTAAATCAAAATCTTCTGCATATTTATTGTAAGAGTCACAAGCAGATCCGCAAATAAAGTCTTCTGGATTTTTATTTTTTAATTTTAAATTTTTTATTCTTGATTTACTTTTTTCCCATTGACTCCAATCATTAATAATTCCACCCTCAATCTGATAAGCTGAGGTTGAAACACCCCAAGAAAAATTTTTAGGAAATTTTAATATTTTTTTAGTCATAAAGTCTAAAAAGTTTAAGGGGTCTGTAAAGTTTATAAAGTCAAAAGTCTATTTATGGGTCTGTCGCCGAATACCGTATT
>JBBTVV010000147.1:0-3891 GCA_038063135.1 Patescibacteria group bacterium | reverse complement strand
TAGTCGCCGAGCAAAGCGAGGCGAACCAAAACTCTTTGACTTTTCCTGTCTGGTGTGCCCAGTAGGAATCGAACCTACATATCCAGCTTAGAAGGCTAGTGTTCTATCCATTAAACTATGGGCACAGAATGGGTCTGTTGCCGAATACCGTATTCGGTATAAAATTCCAAATTTTTGTAAATTTTTTTTAAAAACTTTTTCGCTAATATAACTATATTCCCTCAAAACTTTTTTGAAAAAATTTTCTAAAAACTTGAAATTTTCTACTCAAAAGAGTATTCGGCGACAGACCCAGAATAAAACTATCAATGTCTTAATTTAACAAAAAAATTACAGCTTTGTCAATTTTTTTGTATTTTTTTTAACATAAATCAAATAAAATCCTGCGAAAAAAAATATTAATAGACTAATAAATTGCGGAAAACGTAAATTTAAAATGATTGGTGTAGAGTCAATTCTTAAAAACTCTAGAAAAAAACGTAAAATTGAATACATTATTAAATAACCCATAACGCACAACTTATATTTATTGGCTGTTAAATTATTGCCCTTAAATAACGCAAAATATAAAACAAGTAATATTATAAAAATTATTAAATTACCAATACTTTCATATAAAAACGTTGGATGAAAATAGCTAAAAGCTAAATATTGCCAAGGCCTATTTATTAAATCTATTGGAATGCTCCATGCTAAATTTGTTGGCTTACCAAAAAGCTCTTGATTAAAATAATTACCCCAACGACCAATAGCTTGCGCTAACGGCACACTAATAACAATAATTGCTGATAATTGCCAAAAATTTTGTTGATGTTTTTTACAAAACCAATAAATAACTAAAACACCTGCGATAATCGCGCCGTGTATAGCTAATCCACCATTCCAAATTTTAAAAATATTTAATGGATTATTTAAATAAAATGGTAATTCTAAAAACACATAATAAAGTCTAGCGCCAATAACACCCCAAATTAATAACCAAAAAGCTATATCAAGTATAAATTCTTGTTTAATCTGCTGATGTTTAGCTAAAATTAAAACTACAGCCATGGCGGCCAAAGTCCCTAGTGCAATAAATAATCCATAATAACGAATATTTATAAAACCAAAAGAAACTAAAATGGATATTGGGTGATAGCTATGAAGAAAATTAATCATATTTTTATTTTCTTCTTTAAAAATAATTTAATCAAATGGGTGCACTGACCCATGTTTAAATTCTTCGTAATTTTCTATGTAATCACTTCGGTTTGGATTGTAATTAGTTGAACTTAAGGCAAGCAAAATAGCGTCTGAAGAAAAATTCTTAAAATGATGCCAAACATATTTACTTACATATAAAGCCGAGGTTGGTCCTTCAAGTTTAAATTCTTCTAATCCATTGTCTTTATCAATCACGGCTATGCAACTGCCCTGTATCATAATAAAAAATTCTTCTTCAATTTTATGACAATGAGCGCCAGTGTTTCCAGCTGGTTTAGTAATAAAATAAATTCGTTTTACTTCAAAATCGATATAATCTTTTAATTCAACAGGGCTCATTAAAAAATTAGGCGCTTGAATTTTTTTTAAATCAACTTGTTTAAAGTTTGTTTCCATAATTTTTTAAAGTAAGGGTCTGTCGCCGAATACCGTATTCAGTATAAAATTTCAAATTTTCTACTCGAAAAAGTATTCGGCGACAGACCCATTAAATTATTTTGATCGTTCTAACGGCTTCTCGGATTTTGCGCAAAAGTTATCCATAAACTTATTCATTTCATCTTTTTTTTCTCGTAATTTATTTACCCACTCTATATTATTCAAATACCACTCAACTGTTTCTTTTAATCCTTGCTCAAATTTTTCCTGCGTATATTCTGGCTCCCAACCAAGACTGCGAATCAAACTTGCGTCAATCGCATAACGCCTATCATGACCTGGACGATCTGTTACATATTCAATCATATCCTCACCTTTGTTCATAATTTTTAAAATCATTTTAGTTATTTCCAAATTATTTCTTTCATTATCTGAACCAATATTATAAACTCTGCCTGATTCACCTTTTTCTAACATTAAAAGCAAGGCTTTAGCATGATCACGAACATGAATCCAATCACGCACATTTAAACCATCTCCATAAACCGACACTTTCTCTCCTTTTAATAATTTAAACACAAAAAACGGAATTACTTTTTCAGGAAACTGATATGGTCCATAATTATTTGAACAATGCGTAACAACAACAGGAACTTTATGAGTTTTAAAATATGCTCTGCACATTAAATCACCACCCGCTTTTGCGGCTGCATATGGCATATTAGGCTCAATCGGAGTATTTTCCGTAAACAACCTATTCTCATCCAGTTCCAAGGCTCCATAAACTTCATCAGTTGAAACATTTACAAATTTTTCAATTCCGTTGATCCGCGTCGCGTCAAGAATCATTTGCACTCCTAATGTATTTGTTAAAACAAAATCCTTGCATCCACCATGAATAGAGCGATCAACATGTGTTTCAGCCGCAAAATTAATAATATGAGTAATATTATTTTCGCTAATAACTTGATTTAATTTTTCTAAATCAGTAATATCGCCCTGAACAAAAGTATAATTAGGATTATTTTCAATATCTTTTAAATTATCCAAATTGCCAGCATAAGTTAATTTGTCATAATTAACAATTTTATAATCTTGACGATTTTCTAATATATAATGAATAAAATTTGAGCCAATAAAGCCAGCTCCGCCTGTTATTAATAGTTTCATAAGATTTGTTAGACTTGGTGCAAAATTATTTAGTAACAAGTCTATTATTTAAAATTAATTAAATTAACATTTTATTTTGTAATTTTTTACATTAAGGGTCTGTCGCCAAATACCGTATTCGGTATTCGGCGACAGACCCATTAATATTTTACGTGGATTTCTCTTAAAAAGATGTTTAAATTGATATTTTAATAAATCTCTAACATGTTGTCTTAAAACCCAACTTTGAAAAAATTTTTTAAATCCTCCTGCGCTTGCTCGTTTACCATCAGCGCATACATATGTTTCTGGATAATAAACAACTCGTTCCCCTTTTTCCCATACTTGATAACAAAGTTCAACATCAGACATAAAAAGAAAATAATCTTCACAAAATCCACCAATATCATCCCATAATTCTTTTCTAATAATTACGCATGAAGATTGAAGCCAATCAACATCCTGAATTTTAGAATAATCTAAATGTTGCATTTCGTCATATTTAACAAAATTTTTTAAAATTGGAATTTTTCTTAAAAATGTTCTTCTTGCTACTTGTAAATAAAATTTTGGAAACGCCCTAACTGTCATAGCTATATCGCCATCATTATTAATTTGTTTTGGCCCTAATATTCCAATATCTTTATAATCATCTAAATAATTAATCATTTTTAATAAACTATTTTTTTCTTTCCAAAAAATATCAGGATTTATAATGGCAACATATTGACCTTCAATTTCTTTCATAACTTGATTATGAGCTTTTGTATATCCAATATTTTTTTTATTAATAATTAATTTTACATCTTCTATTCCTATTAATTCTTGTTTTAAAATATTAGCGTTAGATTCTTGGCAAGAATTATCAATAACAATAATTTTAAATTTAAAATTAACCACTTGATCTAAAATAGATTTCACATTTTTCACAACATCTTTCGCTTTTAAATAATCTAAAATTAAAATAGTTGCTTTATAATTTTGCATAGTAAATTTCTAAATTAATAAAAATAACAAATAATTTAAATTAGTAATGTGCATAAAAATTTATTTTTTATTCTTTTCTCGTAAAAAAATAATCTCGTTATCTATTCCTTTTTTTCAAAGAATATCTGTTTTAACCGATCTTAATGGGTCTGTCGCCGAATACCGTATTCGGTA
>JBBTVV010000146.1:0-1616 GCA_038063135.1 Patescibacteria group bacterium | reverse complement strand
AAATTTACAAAAATTTGGAATTTTATACCGAATACGGTATTCAGCGACAGACCCAATATAAAGGGTCTTAAAATTTATGGATTTTTTAAAGATAAAGAAAATTTATATGATTGGTGTTAAGGGAGTTGGCATGACTATGCTTGCGCAGTATTTTAGTACTAAAGGTTTTATTGTAAGTGGTTCAGATATTAGCGAAAAGTTTATGACAGATGAGATATTGGCAAAATTAGGTATTAAGGTTTTTGAAAAATTTAGTAAAGATAATATTCCTTGTGATACTGATTTAATTATTTATTCTACAGCTTACAATGCTGAGCGTAATGAAGAAGTGGCCAGCGCTTTAGTCGGAAAAATTAAAACATTAACTTATGCTCAGACTTTGGCTGAAATTTTTAATCAAAAATATGGCATAGCTGTAATTGGATCACATGGTAAAACTACAGTAACAGCATGGCTTGGCTATGTTGTTTGGAAAGCTGGATTAAATCCTAATGTTATGGTTGGCGCTAATGTGCCACAATTTGCAGGCGCGACTTTAGTTGGTAATTCTGATTATTTAATTATTGAAGCTGATGAATATCAAAATAAATTAAAGTATTTTCAACCTAAAGCAGTGTTATTAAATAATATTGATTACGACCATCCTGATTTTTTTTCAACAAAAAAAGATTATGAAAATGTTTTTGTAGAGTTTATAAAAAAAATACCTTCAAAAGGATTTTTAGTTGCAAATTTTGATGATCCAATTATTAGGAAAATTGTATTAAAAAATTATCAAGGTAAAATTATAACTTATGGGATAAATGAAATAGCTGATTATGTTGCTTATGATATAAAAGTTAAAAATGGTATGCAGTATTTTAAAGTACGATTTTCACAAGACTCTTTATTAATGAGAAAAAACACAATCCTCTCAACTCCCTCAAATACAATCCCCTTAACTCCCTTTATCAAGGAATCATTGCTTTTTTCTATTCAATTATTTGGGCAACATAATATTTCTAATGCTTTGGCTGTTATTGTCGCTGGCATGGAATTGGGCATTGAACTTAGTCAAATTAAAAAATCTTTAAGTGAATTTCAAGGCACAGCTCGTCGCTTACAAGTTCTTGGCGAATTTAATGGAGCAATAATTATTGATGACTATGCTCATCATCCAACAGAAATTAAGGCTAGTTTAAACGCTTTGTGTCAAAAATATGGCAAGAAAAAAATGATTGTAATTTTTCATCCCCATACTTTTACACGTACTAGAGTTTTACTTGATGATTTTGCTAAAAGTTTTATTGTTGCTGACGAGGTTATTGTCTTGAATATTTATGGTTCTGCCAGAGAAGAGCAAGGAGGGGTTAGTAGTAACGACCTAGTAAAAAAAATAGGAATAATAAATCATAAATTAGGAATTAGGCAAATAACAAAATATATTTCAACTCTTGAAAAATGCGAGGCGTATTTGCGGGAGCATATTGAAAAAGATAATATAATAGTATTAATGGGGGCTGGAGACGTCTTTAAAATAGGAGAGAGGCTGATTAGGATAGGGGTCTGTGAAAATTAATTTATTGGGTCTGTCGCCGAATACCGTATTCGGTATAAAATTCCAAATTTTTGTAAAT
>JBBTVV010000145.1:0-5867 GCA_038063135.1 Patescibacteria group bacterium | reverse complement strand
CGCTAATATAACTATATTCCCTCAAAACTTTTTGAAAAAATTTCCTAAAAATTTGGAATTTTCTACTCGAAAGAGTATTCGGCGACAGACCTATAAAATTGTTTAAATTATGCCTATATTTAATATGTTAAAAAATAGTGAGTCGATTGATCAAGATATTCAAGATGTTTCTGATCAACAAAATCTGAATGTTTTTTTGATAAAATATTACAATCAGTTAGTTTGTTTACTTGCGCTTTTAATTATTGTTGCTGGTTATTTTTTATTAATTCAACCAAAATATATAAAAATTAATGAAAGTAAAAAGGTAGCTAGTCAACAGCAATTAGAGGTTTCTTATTTAGAAAAACAAGATGAATTAGATCAATTTATTAAATTAGAAAAAGCTTATAATAAAATTAATCAGAAAGATAAAGAAAAAATAGAAAAGATTTTACCATCTAAAGTAGGCGTAGAAGAATTAATCGCAGAAATAGAGTCCATTATTTTAAAGAATGGATTGATTTTAACTTCGTTATCAATCCAGCCAGAAGGAGTTGCATCAGCTAGCTTGCCAGAAGGAGTTGTATCAGCTAAAATTTCCTTAACAGTGACTGGAACAGATTATCTTGGTTTAAAAAGTTTATTAAGTACAATAGAAAATAATGTAAGATTAATGGATGTACAAAACGTAGGGTATGGAGGAGGAAAAAGCGGAGTTAATTTGAATTTAATTGTTTATTATTTTAAATAATTTATGACCGAGTTAAAAAAAATATTTGCTAAAAAAAATATTATATATTTTATTATTTTTATTATAGTTTTAGGTATAATTTTTTTGTTTTATCAAAAATATAAATCAACGACTGCGTCAAAAACAGGTTCTATTGCTGAACAAATTGCGATACCAAAGCAGATTAAAGAAGAGGACTCACTATTTGATACTACTATTTTAAAGAGCGCAAAGTATCAAATATTAAGTGATAATTCTGTGTTATTGATTAATAAAAAAGAAGATGTTGGCAAAAGAGATCCTTTTGAGAAATATAAGTAAGTCTATGAAGTTAAAAGTTAAAAGTCGAAAGTTTAAGTTAGTTAAATGGACTTTATAGACTTTTGACTAACTCATGTATGATAAACTCTGATAAATTAGCTAGCTTGATAATTGAAAGTAGTTTAGTGGATCCTAATCAATTAGCTGAATTAAAAAAAATAGCAGATTCTAGCCAGCAAGATCTTGGCGATATTTTATTGGCGAAAGAACTTATTAATATTGAAGAATTAATAAAATTAAAAGCTAAAATTTCTGGTTTGCAATATCAATTTATTCTGCATCAAAAAATTAACGAGTTGGCTTTAAATGCTATTCCATTGGAAGTAGCTGAAAATTATAAAATAGCTTGTTTGGAAAAAAGTGAAAAGAAAATAAGAATTGGTTTAACTGATTCGGAAAATTTTAAAGCAATAGAGGCAATTAATTTTTTAGCCAAAGAAGAAGGATTGCAAGCAGAATATTGTTTAATATCAAAAAATAGTTTTGACAACGTTCTTAAGCAGTATAAAACTTTAAATAAAGAAATCTCAACTGCTTTGAAATTTAAGAAAAAAGAGGAGGCTGAGCAATTAGCTAAATTAGGCAAACGAAATGAGATTGAAATTGAAGAAGTCACTAAAACAGCTCCAGTAGCTAAAATTGTTTCAGTTATTATTAAGCACGCTGTAGAGGGTAGAGCAAGTGATATTCATATTGAACCGATGCAAAAGGAAAGTAGGGTGCGTTATAGGATTGACGGGATACTTCACACATCTTTAATTCTTCCAAAAAATGTTCATAGCTCAATAGTAGCTCGTATTAAGGTTATGGCAGAGCTTAAGTTAGATGAAACGCGTATTCCTCAAGGAGGTAGAATTAGAATGGTTTTGGATGATAAAGAGGTCGATTTGAGAGTATCTATTTTGCCTTTACTTGATGATGAGAAAGTTGTAATGAGAATATTGGATGTAAATCGTGGCGCTCCGACTTTGGAGGATCTGGGTTTTATGGGTAATGGTTTAGAAAAGATAAAAGAAAATATTAAGAAAAAAGAAGGAATGTTTTTAATTACAGGACCAACTGGCTCAGGCAAGTCAACTACTCTTTTTTCTATTTTAAATGGAATAAATAAAGAAGATGTAAATATTGTTACATTAGAAGATCCAGTAGAATATTTTATTAAAGGGATAAATCAATCACAAATTAGACCTGAAATTGGTTATACTTTTGCTTCAGGTTTGCGTTCTTTTTTGCGTCAAGATCCAGACGTTATAATGGTTGGAGAAATCAGAGATAGTGAAACAGCCGAATTAGCAATACATGCTAGTTTAACAGGACATTTTGTTTTATCAACATTGCATACCAATGATGCTCTTGGAACAATTCCTCGTTTATTAGATATGGGGATTGAACCATTCCTTTTAGGCTCAACGTTAAATGTAGTTGTTGCGCAAAGATTGGGTAGAAAAATCTGCTCTTATTGTAAAGTAGAAGAAACATTACCCGCAGAATTAATGAAAGAAATTAGTGAAGAAGTAAATAATATTCCAGCTACGATATTAAAAGAAATGTTGATTGGAGTTGATTTGAAAAATTTAAAATTTTATAAAGGACGCGGCTGTTCTCGTTGTGGTAATACTGGCTATGCAGGCAGAGTAGCTTTGATTGAAGTTCTTGATGTTATTGATGAAATAAGAGCAGTAATAATGGATGGAAAGAAAAATTTAACGCTTGAAGAAGTTAGAAAAACACAACAATTTATTACGATTAAAGAAGATGGAATTATTAAAGTTTTGCTTGGATTAACATCTATGGAAGAAGTATTAAGAATCTTGGGTCTTTAAGATAAAACAGACCTAATGGGTCTGTCGCCGAATACCGTATTCGGTATAAAATTTCAAATTTTTGTAAATTTTGTTAAAAACTTTTTCGCTAATATAACCATATTCCCTCAAAACTTTTTAACAAAATTTCCTAAAAATTTGAAATTTTATACTCGAAAGAGTATTCGGCGACAGACCCCTAATAAGCTAAAAATATATGTCAGAACAAAAAGTTAAAATTTTGTTAATTGAAGATGATGGGTTTTTGGTTAGTATGTATTTGGCTAAGTTTGAATTAGAAAATTTTGCAGTTACTACTGCAGATGATGGAGAAAAAGGCATCAAGCTGGCTATTAGTGAATCGCCAGATATTATTTTACTGGATGTTGGTTTACCTAAAATGGACGGATTTGAGGTATTAAAGCAATTAAAGGCTGATTCTCAAACATCTAGAATCCCAGTAATTTTATTAACTAATTTAAGTCAACAATGTCAAATAGAGCAAGCGATGAAATTGGGAGCGGTTGATTTTTTAATTAAAGCTCACTTTATGCCATCGGAGGTTGTAGAAAAAATAAAAAAATACATTGTATAATTTTTATATAATAGTTAAGATTGTGATTAAGGGTTTGTCGCCGAATACCGTATTTGGCGACAGACCCATTAAAGTGGAAACACTTAAGATCTATTTATGGAAATTCCTTCAATTTTTTTAAACAGAATTTTAACAGAAGCTGCTAAAAATAATACTTCTGACTTACATCTAGTTGTTGGGAGTTTACCTATGACAAGAATAGGTGATCAACTTGCTATTTTGGATAGTGAGGATATTATTACTAGTGAGTTATTGAATCGGATTGTTGAAATAATTCTTAGTCAAGACGAGATAGCTAAATTAAAAGAAAATAGAGAGATTGTCCTAGTAAAAGATTTAGTTAATAATTTTCGTTTTAGAGTAAGTATTTTTTATCAAAAAAATTTGCTTGCAATAACTTTTCATTATATTCCAATTATTATAAAAACTATGGCTGATTTAATGTTGCCTAGTATTATTAATGATTTTATTAAAACTAAGTCTGGCTTGTTGATTATTGCTGGTTCTCATAGTTCTGGAAGAACTACAACAATTGCATCTGTTATTGAAGAAATAAATAAAAGGGAAAGTAAAAATATTGTTACGCTGGAAGACCCAATTGAATTTTTGTTTATTAATAAAAAAAGTCTTATTACTCAAAGGCAAATTGGATATGATGTTAAAACTTTTTCTCAAGGATTAAATTATTGCTTAAAAGAGGATGTTGATTTAATATATATAAGTGAGATAAATGAAGAAGAATTTATTTTAGCAATGCCATTAATTTTAGAATTGTCTGCAGGCAATTGTATGGTAATTTTAGAGTTTAATGGTAATAATTCAACAAAGATAGTTGAAAAAATATTAGGAGCTGTTGGTAAAAATACTTCTATTGAAGCGGCGCGCCATAGTTTGACTGATGTTTTATTTGGAGTTGTTATTCAAAAATTAGTGCCTCAGATTGGCGGAGGATTAGTTTTAGCAACGGAGGTTTTATTAAATAATTCAGCAGTTAAATCGCTAATTAGAGAGGGCAGATTTTATCAAATAGAAAGTATTATGCAAACTTCCCGTAGCGAGGGTATGGTTAGTCTTAAAAAATCACTCGAGCAATTATTAATGTCAGGAAAGATAAGACAGGAAGATGTAAATTAATAATTTTAAAAACTATGCCAATTTTTAAATATAAAGCGTTAGATAAAAATAAAAAGATAGTTGCTGGTTCGCTTGAAGTTATTAGTAAGGAGTTTGCTGAGGAAACATTGAAAGAAAAGGATTTGTTAATTATTGAGTTAAGAGAATTGTCTTCTAATAGATTAAGCGGAATGACGATTTTAGAAAGAGTAAGTGGAAAAGATTTAGTTATTTTTTCTAGGCAATTTGCGATTATGATATCAGCCAATATGGCGATAGTACAGTCTTTAAAGATTATTGTTGATCAAACAGGTAGTTTAAAATTAAAAAAGATTATTCTCAAGGTTGCTGCTGAAGTTGATGGTGGCACAAAATTATCTGATGCTTTAGCTAATTGGCCAGATGTTTTTTCTAATTTTTATGTAAGTGTTGTAAGGTCTGGTGAAACATCAGGTAAATTAGATGAAATATTAAATTATCTTGCTGATGAAATGGAAAAAGATTATGATATGATGAATAAGATAAAAGGAGCAATGATTTATCCAGTTTTTGTTTTATGCGGATTAATAGTCGTTGGTATGGTGATGATGATTTATGTTGTGCCAAAATTAACTAATATTTTAAGTGAAGGTGGAGCTGAATTGCCAATAACAACTAAAATTTTAATTGGAACTTCTAGTTTTTTAGCTAGCTATTGGATAATGATTTTATTGGTAAGCGTTGTTATATTTTTTGGTTTAAGATTTTATATTAGTAAACCAACTGGCAGAAAACAAATTGATTATTTAAAATTAAAATTACCAATTTTTGGCAAGTTATTCCAATTAATTTATTTAGTTCGTTTTACCCGTTCAATGAATACATTGATAGTAAGTGGAATTACAATTTCTGATAGTTTAAAAGTCGTTGCAGGAGTTGTCAATAATAAAATTTATCAGGAGTTAATTGAGAAGACGATATTAGCGGTAAATGAAGGAAACTCTATTTCAAGTGTATTTTCTAAGAGTAATGAAATACCAAAAATGGTTTCGCAAATGATTAATATTGGAGAGAGAACGGGAAAACTAGATGTAATTTTAGATCGTATTACTGTTTTTTATGGCAGAGCGATCGCTAATACAATTGCTAATTTGATGACTTTAATGGAACCTGTTATTATGGTAGTAATGGGTATAGCTGTCGGAATTATGGTCGCAGCTATTATTTTGCCAATGTATAATTTAGCAGGACAGGTGTAGGGATTACAAATTACAAATTATATGGTATGATGTGGATAAGTGTTAAAAGTTTTATAAATTTAGGGTCTGTCGCCGAATACTCTTTT
>JBBTVV010000144.1:0-1118 GCA_038063135.1 Patescibacteria group bacterium | reverse complement strand
ATTAGGATGCTCTCATTTAATTGCTAGCGAATAAAACTTGAAATTATGGTATTCAGCGACAAGCTTAGCAACGCAATAATACAGTTGTTTGCATAAAAAAGCAATCAATGTTATGCTTTTTTTAGAAAGTTTAGTTTAAAATAATTGATTAAAAAAATATGCCTAAAAGAACGTATCAGCCGAATAAACGGCGCGCTAAAAAGAAACATGGTTTTAGAAAAAGAATGAATTCAGAAGCTGGACGTAAAGTTATAAAAAGACGCCAAGCTAAAGGTAGAAAAAAATTAACAAAATAGTTAAGGTGTTTTTATTTTGGTTAAATATGCCTGTAAAAATTAGAAGCTTAACAAAAGAAAAAGAGTTTGATAGAATTTTTAAACATGGACGTTCTTATTATTGTCAAATTCTTGGTTTAAAATGTTTAGCTAATGAAATTGGTCAAAATCGTTTAGGTATTATAATTAGCAAAAAGGTTAGTAAAAAAGCAGTTGATCGTAATAAACTTAAGCGACGTATTAAAGAGATTTTTAGGTTGTGGGCTGAAAAGTTAATATCTAACTATGATTTTTTGGTTATAACTTTGCCTAGCAAGAGTGTGCCACGGCGCATTTCTTCTTATCAAGAAATTACTGAAGCGCTTGAACAAACTTTAAAAAAGCTTAAAATGTTTAGATAGGGCTTGTTGCTGAATATCGTATTCGGTAATAACAACCCTTTATAATTAGGGTTTTTGTGCTAATACTCTACTCTCGTTTTTTTGTTATTAAATTGCTAAAATTATATCAGCGGACATTGTCTTTTGACCATGGGGTTTTTAAATTTCTTTTTCCTCAAGGGTATTGTCGTTTTCGACCAACATGTTCTGACTATGCTATAGCTGCTATTGAAAAATATGGCGTAATTAAAGGTGGAATTAAAGCTATCTGGAGAGTTTTGCGTTGCAATCCATTCAATCCAGGGGGTTGGGATCCGTTAAAGTAAATTTGAGTATTATGGATCTGTCGCCGAATACCGTATTCGGTATAAAATTCCAAATTTTTGTAAATTTTGTCAAAAACTTTTTCACTAATATAACCATATTCCCTCAAAACTTTTTGAAAAAATTTCCTAAAAATTTG
>JBBTVV010000143.1:0-3718 GCA_038063135.1 Patescibacteria group bacterium | reverse complement strand
AATACTCTTTCGAGTAGAAAATTTCAAATTTTATACCGAATACGGTATTCGGCGACAGACCCTAGAGGTTAAATTCTAAAATCCTATTATTGGCTTAACTCTGCATGGTTTATTAAAACTCGTTTGAGAAATTTTAGAAATCTTTTTACTAGAGTTTCCCGCAAAGCTAGTTGCCTGACTATTTATTCCCAAATTTTTTGCGCTTCCTTTAACTCCAAATCCAACTCCTCCTAAAATACTTATTTCACTTTTTCTACACCCAAATTTATATCTACTTCCACTTCCTTGCCATTGTGAATTTGAAATATCTTGATCTCCTTGCGACGCGCGAACTATATTAATCCTATTAATCTGATTTAAGTTTTCAGTTTTTTTTTTGGCTCTAATGCACTCAAACATCTTCTTCTATCTGCTTCTCTCATTCCTTCTTTTTTTAATACGGCATTAATACTACTAACAGATTTTCCACCATAAGCTGCGGCAGAAACCTTGCCTTTAGCCGATACCCCTTTTGAGCCTGAGCCAAATTGGCTACTTCCAATTCCACGAACATACTTACTAGAAATTGTCATAAAATTATATTTATTTATTAAATTTTAAAAACACATTAACATTATATCACAAAATTATATCAAATATAACAATCTATCTTAAGATGAACTCTATTTATAGCATTTAAAGTAGTTTTATCTCTTGCTGTAGCTGAATGATGAATAATAATAAAATCATTTGTTTTCATATTTTTCTTATTTGGGTCTGTCGCCGAATACCGTATTCGGCGACAGACCCTATTTATCTTCTGCTTTCATTATTAATCTAACTAATTTAATTGTTTCATAATCATATTTTTCATTTAAATACTCAAATACTGGCCGTAGTTTTTCATCACCGCGCTGTTGAAAAGCTGTTTTTATTTTTTCATAAATTTCTTGACTTGGCTTTAAATATTCTAAATCAATTTTAGCGCCAAAATCTACTTGACGTTCAATATGTGAAATAATTGTTGATGGCGCAAGACCGCGAGTATTCGCCATATCAACAATGGTCAACTTTTTATTTAATAAATCAATTGTAATAGATGAAGTGTCTCTGTCGAGCAATTGTTTATGCACAGACGATCTTTTTCTAACTCTACTTTTTTGTATTTCCTTACTTACTAAATTATTTTCTTTTATATGATCAACAATTATTTTTAAAAAATCATCTCCAAAACTTTCCAACTTACGACTCCCAACTCCACTAATCAGAGAAAAACTCTCAGTATTGGCAGGAAAATAATAAGCCATTTCTTGAAGCGAAGCATCACTAAAAATTACAAACGGAGGAACATTCATTCTATCAGCAAACTGTTTGCGCAAAACACGAAGTTTGGCAAATAATATTTTGTCATATATTAAATCTTCTGGTTTTCTGTCCTCATCAATGTCTTTAGCTGGCATTGCAATAAGTTCAAGCTTTTCTTTTTGCATTAAAAATCGATGACCTTTAGCAGAAATAATTAAAATTGGATATTCTCCGTCAGTTTTAGTAATTAAGCCATGACTTATAAGCTGATCAATTATTTCTCGCAATTCCTCAACACTAAAATCATTAACAATATTAAAAACAGACAATTTGTCATGACCAAGATCAAAAATTCTGTCTGTTATTTTTCCCTTTAACACATTAATTATATAGCCAGATCCAAAACGACTATCAGTTCTTAAAATAGCTGATAGAATTTTTTGAGCAATAATTGTTGCATCAAAAGTACTTTTTTCAGTATTACAACAATCACAAGTTTGACAATTTTTTTCTAAATATGTTTCACCAAAATAATTTAAAATATACTGACGTCGGCACGATTTCAATCCAGCATATTCCATAACTTCATTTAATTTACGCTCAGCTTGTTTTTTTATTGCTTCATCTGTTATTTCATTTAAAAAAAATCTATGTTTACGCGCATCCGCATAAGTATAAAACATAACACAATCGCTAGGCAAGCCATCGCGACCAGCGCGACCAACTTCTTGATAATACCCTTCCAATGATTTAGGAAAAGTATAATGAACAACTAAGCGAACATCTGGCTTGTCTATGCCCATACCAAAAGCAATAGTTGCCACAATAATATTTATTTCATCTTTAATAAATAAATCTTGCGTTTTTTTTCGCTTATCAGCCTCAAGTCCTGCATGATATGCTCGAGCTTTAAAACCTTCACTTCTTAATTCATTGGATAAATTTTCTGTCTCTTTACGAGAAAAACAATAAATAATTATTGACTCGTTTTTATATTTTTTTAATAATATTAAAAGTTTTTCTAAGGCATTTTTTTTCTTAATAACACGCAAATTAAGATTTGGCCTATTAAAACTAGAAATAAAAACTTTAGCTTGTTCTATTCCTAATTCTTTTAAAATATCTTGTCGCACTTTTTCAGTCGCAGTTGCTGTTAACGCGATAATCGGCGTTTGAGGAAATAAACTTTTTAACATTTTTAAATTTCGATAATCAGGCCGAAAATCATGCCCCCATTCAGAAATACAATGCGCTTCATCAACAGCAATTAAGCTAAGATCTAAATTTTTTAAAAACATTTTAAAACTACCTAAACTCATTCGCTCTGGCGCAATATAAAGAATTTTTAATTTTCCGCTCAAAGCTTTATCTTGTAAAGCTATAATCTCTCTCGCTGATAAAGAAGAATTAATAAATTCAGCAGCTATTCCGTTTGCCTTAAGTCCATCAACTTGATCTTTCATCAAAGCAATTAAAGGTGAAATAACTAACGTTAATCCCTTTAATTCTAAAGCAGGTAATTGAAAACAAAGCGACTTGCCACCACCTGTTGGCATTAAAACAAAATTATCTTTATTAGCTAAAATGCTATTAATAATTTCTATCTGCAATGGTCTAAAATCATCATAACCAAAATATTTTTTTAAAGTTAAGTAAATTGAACTAGACATAAATTTTATTTTTCTTTAACCAGTACTTGTTTTACTATTGTTTTGCTTTTACTATATTTTTTACTAGCTGTTATAGTAATAATATTCAACCCATTTTTTAAATTAATAGTTTTACTAAAATTTCCGTAAACATCGCTTAAAGTTGTTTCATTATTAATAGTTACTCCCGCTTCAGCTTCTGTCTTACCAAGCACTTCAACAATAGACTGCTGAGTAATAAGATTATCAGCTGGACTTAAAACCAGCAAATCAGGCGCAACAATAATTTTATTTAAACGAAATCCTAAATAAATGAAACAAATAACAATAATAACAATAATCAAAAAATTTTTAATAACTTTTGGCATACTCCAGAAATATTGCTTTTTAGCTAATTGTCGAGAAAATACTTCTTTTTCTTCTCTAGGTTGATAAACATTTACTTCTAATTCATAAGTAGCGACTATCTCTGGATAATCAAGTCCTAAAAAATTGGAATATTCTTTTAAAAAGTTTTTACCATAAACTCCTTTCGGCAATTTATCATAATCACCTTTTTCTAAAGCATTAAGATATTTATAATTAATATTTAATTTTTTTGCCACTTGTTCAAGTTTGATTTTTTTATCTTGTCTAGCGCGACTTAATTGCTCAGCTACTGTCTCAGAATCAAGAAAAAGTTTATTAGAAACAAATGGAGTCATAAAATAATTTTTTTTGTCAAGCCCACAATGGGTCTGTCGCCGAATACTCTTTCGAGTAGAAAATTTCAAATTTTTAGGAAA
>JBBTVV010000142.1:0-5069 GCA_038063135.1 Patescibacteria group bacterium | reverse complement strand
CTAAAAATTTGAAATTTTCTACTCGAAAGAGTATTCGGCGACAGACCCTCTAGCGGTGGATAAGTTTGTTTTTTAAAATAAAAGTTTAGTTTTTTTAAAAAAATAAAAAATCTCGTCTATTAATTGGCGAGATTTTTTATTTTAAAAAATAACTAAGCTTAGCTTAAAAAAATAATAGTATTTTTCATAACATATTTATAACATATTATTGTTGACCAATGGTATTAAGTGGGATATGATTACATCATAATGTTAAAAAGTGGGGAAAGGTGGTGATTTAAGATTTAAACTTTACAACTTTCTTATGTTTATCGGAGAATATAATCATAATTTAGATGATAAGGGAAGAGTAGCCGTCCCTGTTAAATTTCGTCTTCTCTTGAAAGCAGGAGCCGTTGTTACTAGAGGATTAGATAACTGTCTTTTTCTTTATACTAAAAAAGAATGGGAGAAGTTAGCTATTAAACTTTCTAAATTGCCAATTAATCAAGCCAACACTCGCGCTTTTGTTCGTTTAATGTTGGCTGGAGCTATGGATGTTGATTTTGATAGTCAAGGACGTATTATGTTGCCTGAATATTTGCGTAAGTTTGCTGGTGTTAAGAAAAAAGTTATTATTGCAGGACTTTATGATAGATTAGAAATCTGGGATGAAGATAATTGGAATAAATATAAAGCAGGAACAGAAGAAAAAAGTTCAGAAATAGCAGAAGCATTGGGTAGTTTGGAAAATTAATAATTGACAATTACGAGTTAAATCAAGAAATCAATAAAATCAAGAAATCAATAAAATCAAGAAATCAATAAATTATAAATTATAAATCTTGTGGAATATAAACATATACCAGTAATGCTTAAGGAGGTTGTAGAATATCTAAATCCTGTATCAGGACAGAAATTTATTGATTGCACTTTGGGTGGCGGGGGATATAGTAAGGCAATTTTAGATAGAATTGGTGATGGTGGAAAAGTATTGGCTATTGATATGGATAGCCTTGCAATAGAAAATGCTGAATTAAATTTTCAAACAGAAATAAAAAATAAAAAATTAATAATTGTTAATGGTAATTTTAAAAATTTACAAGCAATTGTTGAAGAAAATTTTGAAGAAGGAACGAAATTCGCTGGGATTGTATTTGATTTAGGATTATCATCAGCTCAACTTCAGGACAGATCTAGGGGATTTTCTTTTCAGTCGGTTGAAGCTCCGCTAAACATGGCTTTTAATCAAGATGCGACAATATCGGCTAATATTATAATTAATAAATATAGTGAAGATAAGTTAATTAAGATTTTTAAAGATTATGGGGAAGAGAAAAATGCCAGACAGGTTGCTAGAGAGATAATAAAAGCCAGAAAAGAAAGTCCTATTAAAACAGTTGGTCAGTTACTATTAATAATAAATAAAGTTATTAAAAGACATGGCGCATCAAAAATTCATCCAGCAACTAAAATTTTTCAGGCTTTGCGTATAGCAGTTAACAATGAATTAGAAAATTTGAAGCAAGTTTTACCACAGGCGCTAGAATTATTAATTGATGGGGGGAGCATCATCATAGTTTCTTTTCATAGTTTGGAGGATAGAATAGTTAAGCAGTTTTTTAAAAATGAGTCGCGTGATTGTATTTGCTCCCCGATTTGTCCAACTTGTTGTTGTAATCATAAAGCGCGATTGAAGATATTAACGCCAAAGGTTATTAAGCCAACTGATGAAGAAATTTCTGTTAATCCACGTGCTCGTAGCGCAAAATTTAGAGTAGCGCAATTGCTTTGAGATGGAGTTTTGTAATTCAAAGAAATTAGGAGTTAAATCAATAAGTCAATAAATCTAAAATATTCTCAATTTATGTCTAAATTTTTAAATTTAAAAATTATTAATCTAGCTATTTTATTTATAATCATTGTTTCAGGCGTTTATTATTTAATTGGCACTAATGATTTGACTATTAAAGGTTTTAGTCAGGAAAAATTGAGAGAGAAAAATAGACAATTAGCTAAGGAAAACGAGAATTTGGAATTATCAGTAGCATCGCTTAGCTCTTATAATAATATTAATTTTAGAATTAAAAACTTAAAGATGGTTGTGGCAAATAACGTTGATTATCTTGAAGTTGGCGCGAATGTAGTTGCTAGAAGATAAATTTTATTTTGTGACAAACCCTAAATATATTTTATGAAGTTATGGAAGAAAGATTTTTCTTTTGTTAAAGAAAATAATAATCGCATTAACATTATAATGGCGATTATTTTTTTGTTTGGTGGGGCAATAATTTTTCGTTTATTCAATTTGCAAGTAATGCAATATGATCATTATTTAGCTATGGCCTCTGGTCAGCAGCAGGTTTCTAGTTCGTTGGATCCTAAACGTGGTAGGATATTTTTTCAAGATAGTGCTAAAAAATCTGGCGATAATCTTTATCCGATTGCTACTAATAAAGATTTTGCTTTGATTTATACAGTACCGAGTCATGTTAAGCAAGCTAATGCTATAGCAGAACAGTTCTATTTAATTTTTAAAGAACAATCGGTTATTAAAGAAGTTGACGAATTTTTTCAAAAAGAAGATAAAGATAGATTGGCTGCTGAATTATTTGTTGCTAGTAATTTAATTGGTGATGAAAAAAAAATAAAAGAAGATGAGATTAAAAAAAATTTAGCAGTTTTATTTTCTGATAAAACTTTTCAAGAATTAAGACTTGTTAAAAAAGAGGCAGAGATCAAGGCACGAAAAGAGAAAATTATTAATGATTATTTAGCAAAATTGGAAAAAGCCAATGATCCTTATGAGCCGTTAGAGCAGAAGGTTGACAGTGAGGTTTTAAAAAAAATATATATAGCGCTTGCTAGTTTGGACGGAAAAAATTTTGTATCACATGATTTGGAGATAAAAGATAATAAAATTTTAGATAAAGAAAAAAAAGAATTAGTAATAGATGGTATTGGTTTTACTATGAAGCCTTATCGGTTTTATCCAGAGGGTAACGTTGGCGCGAATTTATTGGGGTTTGTAAGTTATGTTAATAATGAACAGCGAGGAAGCTATGGATTGGAAGGGTTTTTTGATCAAGAGCTTTATGGTAAAACAGGTTCAATAAAAGCTGAAAGAGATGCTGCTGGTAAAGTGGTAATTATTGATAATAAAGAATATAACAGTCCGCAAGATGGCAGTGATATAATTTTAACGATTGATCGTTCTATTCAGTTTGCTGTTTGCGAAAAGCTTAATAAAGCAGTTTTAAAGCACGGGGCTGATGGTGGCAGTGTTATTGTTATGGAACCAAAGACTGGCGCAATTTTAGCAATGTGTTCATATCCTGATTTTGATCCAAATAATTTTCAGGCAATAAAAGATATTAAGGTTTTTAATAATAATGCAATTTTTTCTCAATATGAACCTGGTTCAATTTTTAAAGTTATTACAATGGCTATGGGGTTGGATCAAAAAAAAGTTACACCGCAAACTACATATAATGATACAGGTAATTTAAAAATTGCTAATTACAATATTGAAAATTCTGACCATAAAGCAAATGGTATTCAAACAATGACGCAAGTATTGGAAAAGTCATTAAATACTGGCGTTGTTTTTGTAATGAGGAGTATTGGCTCTGATGTGTTTGGTAAATATGTTAAAGATTTCGGTTTTGGTGAAAAAACTGGCATTGAATTAGAAGGTGAGGGAAAGGGAGATATAAAAAATATAATTAATGAAAAGCGAAATAAAGAGTTAGTTTCAGCAACTGCCTCATTCGGACAGGGGATTGCAGTAACACCATTGCAAATAACTTCAGCTTTCGCAGCCATTGCTAATAATGGTATTTTAATGAAGCCTTATGTTGTAAAAGAGATTGTTAGAAATGATGGTACAAAAATAGTTTCTCAACCGAAAGAAATTAAACAGGTTGTGTCTGAAAAGTCTGCTACTATTTTAGGGGGAATGATGGTTAATGTTGTTGAAAATGGTCATGGCAAAAAAGCTGGAGTTAAAGGTTATTATGTTGCAGGCAAAACTGGAACAGCGCAAGTGCCAAGAAAAGATGGTCGTGGTTATCAAGTAGGAGCGCATATTGGTTCATTTGCTGGATTTGCTCCTGCTGATGATCCGCAATTTGTTATGTTGGTAAGAATGGATAATCCTAGAGATGTTGAATGGGCCGAAAGTTCAGCAGCTCCGTTATTTGGCGAAATAGCTGAATTTATTTTAAATTATTGGCAAGTTCCAAAAGAAAGAGAGGTTAAAAAGATATAAAAGGTATATTATTAAGGGTCTGTCGCCGAATACCGTATTCGGTATTTGACGACAGACCCATTAAATTACTTTGAATTATGAAATTTCTTTTTGCTCAGAAAAAAGAATTTCATAATTCAAAGTTTGCAAAAAAAATCGCGCGCTTTTGAAAAACAAAAGATTGGATTATTATAAATTTAATTTTCCTAATTTATTTAAGATAGGACATTTCTATTTTGGTTTGACAATACGCCCAAATTTCTACGCCCAAATTTCTTGATTTTTTATTTGAAAAATGTTAGAGTATTATTGTTTTTTATATATGGGTCTGTCGCAGAATACGGTATTCGGCGACAGACCCATTAATTAAATTTTATTTATTTCAAGGTAAATGGATGATCGCTCCGCATTTTGTGGGGAGGAAAGTCCGGACTTCTATTTCGTTTTTTTTGCGAAATAAAAAAAGGCAGTCGTTAACAGCGACCGGAAGTAATTCAAGGGAAAGTGCCACAGAGACGATACTAGCCATGCATTTTGCGTGGTGAAAGGTGAAAAGTTATGCAGTGTTTAAGTTATGTTTGGATTTTTCAAATGTAATTTAAGCTATGTGTATTCTACGTTGGTGACAACGATAGATGGTAAACCCTGCCTGAAGCAAGAGCAAACCAGATAATCTTTGGATTATTTGATGAAAAGTGGCTCGCTTGACTCTGTAAGTAATTACAGAGCTAGATAGATGATCATTGCTCGTAAGAGTACAGAATCCGGCTTATAGTTTGCCTTGAAATAAATACAATTTAGTTAAGGGTCTGTCGCCGAATACTCTTTCGAGTAGAAAATT
>JBBTVV010000141.1:0-1015 GCA_038063135.1 Patescibacteria group bacterium | reverse complement strand
CTCCAGCTGTTGTAATATTTCCAGTTGCTCCTGCGACTTGAAATCTATCTCCATCCCCAACAGTTAATGTTGCTACTGGCGTTGAATCCCCAATCCCCACATTGCCATTAGCAACAATTAAACCATAATTAGCAGTAGTTGCTCCAGACGCAGAAAGATAAGCAGCAATATTAGTACCAGAAGTAGCATTGGTATTTGTAACTGTGGAATATAATCCATAGGCAGTATGAACAAGATTAGCGTTAGCGCCAGATCTTGATAAATTAAGTATTTTTGAAGATCCTGAAGCTCCGCCAGCAATTGAAACAGAAGAAATATCTAATCCTGTACCAGTTGTTAAGGAGTTAGCAGTTATTGTCGCAGCATTTTCTGTGGTTGAAGGAGCGGTTACAGAAAGAGTACCTGCTGTTGTGATGTTTCCAGAAGCTCCTGCGACTTGAAATCTATCTCCATCTCCAACAGTTAATGTTGCTAATGGCGTTGAATCCCCAATCCCCACATTGCCACTTTCTACTAATAATCCATAATTAGCGACTCCAGTGAATGTTCCGTTAGTAAATGTTGGGGCAATTCTTAAAGCAGTTAAAACGTTATCATTACCTGTTGCTGTTAGTGTTTGTTGCATTTTTGATCCATTGGCAATACCTGCTACTGCAGTTACTGCATTTTGAACATGCAAACCAGCTAAAGGCGCTGTCGTCCCAATCCCCACATTGCCGCCATTAAAAATTGCTGCGTAAGTTGTGTCATTGGCATTTGTTGTTGTAACATCAATATCTAATCCTTTGACAGTGTTAGCTAAAGTTCCAGCGTCAGTTGTTGTAAGTTTTAATAAACTTAAAGTATCGGCTGTTGTTGTAGGAGAATTAGTCGCGCTAATTTGCATCGCAACTGGAGTTCCTGCAACACCAGAATAAGTGTATGTTAAAGAATGAGGACTTGTTGCTAAAGTTCCAGAATAAGTTTGAGAAAATACTCCTGTTCCTGAAGCCATTGTTAAATTTTTGTTTGCCGC
>JBBTVV010000140.1:0-4290 GCA_038063135.1 Patescibacteria group bacterium | reverse complement strand
TACTCGAAAGAGTATTCGGCGACAGACCCATATTAAATCTTATAAAATTACTTTGTTAAAATAATAATAATGATAAATAAAAAAAATAATTTAATTATTCTCGGCATTGATCCTGGAATCGCAGATACCGGTTTTGGTATTATTAAAAACGAGAATAATAAATTGGCATGTCTTGATTATGATTCAATAAAAACATCAGCTAAACTTGATTTAGCTGATAGACTAGAAATAATAAATTTAGAACTTACAAAATTAATTAAAAAGTATAAACCAAATTTAATTGCTATTGAAGAATTATTTTTTTGTAAAAATGTTAAAACTGCATTAGTAGTAGGGCAAGCTAGAGGTGTAATGCTATTAACTGCTAAACAAAATAAAGTTCCAACAGTTGAATTTACTCCGTTGCAAGTAAAACAAGCTGTTTCAACTTATGGTCGCGCAGATAAAAATCAAATAAAAAAAATGGTTAAACTACTTTTAAATCTTAAAGAATTGCCAAAATCAGACGACGCGGCAGACGCGTTAGCAATAGCAATTTGCGCTAGCAACAGCTGAAAATTAAATCTTCTATGTCTAAAAAAATAAAAATAGTTTCTATTTCTTCAGAAGTTGCTCCATTTTCTAAAACTGGAGGCTTAGCTGATGTTTGTCGTAGTTTGCCTAAGGCTATAAAAAGACTTGGGCATGAAGTTATTGTTATTACTCCGCTTTATGGGCAAGTTATTAATACTAAAATAAATAATTTAAAAGTTATTTTTAAAAATGTTCAAATTTTTTTGAATTCAGAAGACTCTGTTTTTGTTAATTATTGGCAAGGTTGGCTAATGCCTGATCTGCCAATATATTTTGTTGAAAATAAACAATATTTTTCTAGAAAAAAAAATATTTATGGATCAAGTCATGAAAATGTTCGTTTTATGATTTTTGATGTAGCTGCATTAAAATTAATTTCTCTTCTTAAATTTGAGGCTGATATTATTCATTGTCATGATTGGCACACAGGATTAATTCCTTATTATTTAAAAACAGATTTTCTCTATTCTAAAACTCTTAAAAAAGCTAAAACTGTTTTTACTATTCATAATTTAGTTTTTCAATTTGGTCATAGTTGGTGGGAAGTACCAACTATAAAAAAAGATTATGGGCGTAGTTGTATTCCTCATATTAATAATCTAGATATTGAAAATATTAATTTTGCTAAACGAGCTATTTTGTCTGCTGATGTTATTAATACTGTAAGTGAACAATATCGTGAAGAAATTTTAACTAAAAAATTTGGTCAAGATTTACATCGTATTTTAAGTCATCGCAAAGAAAAACTTTTTGGCATTATTAATGGTATTGATTATAAAACCTTTAATCCATTTAATGACCATGGTTTATATAAAAACTATAGCTATAAAAGAATAGATAAAAAGGGGTTGAATAAAGAATACTTACAAAAAAAGCTTGGCTTGCCAATAAGTCAAGAAATTCCTATAATTGCGTTAACTTCAAGAATCGCTTTCCAAAAAGGTATAGAGTTGGTTTTAGAAATATTAGAATCACTTACTAGACTGGATTTGCAAATTATAATTATTGGAGATGGAGACAAGCAATATATTACAAAACTTAAAAAAGAAATAAAAAAATATCCAAAAAAAATAGTTTGGTTGTCTTTTATTAAAAATCAGAGCTTGGAAACATTAATTTATGCAGGCGCTGATATTCTTTTATTGCCGTCGCATCATGAACCTTGTGGTATTAATCAGTTAATTGCGATGCGTTATGGTTGCATTCCAGTAGTGCGCCATGTAGGAGGTCTTTATGATACAGTGACTAATTTTAATCCTAGACTTAATGATGGCGATGGTTTTAGTTTTTTAAATTTTGATAAATATTCTTTATTTGCTGTTATTATAAGGGCGTTAGAAAATTATCAACATACACATACTTGGAATGATCTAATGATTAGAGCGATGAAAAAATCATCTAGTTGGGAAATTCCGGCTAAAAAATATATTGATCTCTATTATCAAGCATTAAAAAATGGCGCAAAATAATTAATATTTATTATGAAAATAATTTGGATAAATTTTCTTCATTTTTATCAACCACCTACTGCTGATAATGAAACAGTAATTGAAGCAGTTGAAAAAAGCTATAAAAGAATAATTAGCGCCTTGAAGCGTAATTCGTCTATAAAATTTACAATAAACATTTCTGGCTGCTTACTTGATAAAATAGCTAGCTTAGGATACGATAATTTAATTAATGATATAAATAGTTTGGTTGCTAAAAAACAAATTGAACTTGTTGGCTCGGCAGCGTTTCATCCAATTTTAGCGTTTCTGCCTGACGAAGAGATTCAAAGACAAATTGAAATTAATGAACAAATTTTAAAAAAACATTTTGGTAATAATTTTCAACAGCAAGGTTTTTTTATTCCAGAAGCGACCTATAATTCACGCGTTGCTAAAATAATAAAGAAAAATAATTATCAATGGTTGATTCTTGATGAAATAAGTTTAGCGGGTAAATTAAATCAAGTAGACTCATCAATCTTGTATTTTGATAAAAATTCAGATTTAAAAATTGTTTTTCGTGATAGAATATTTTCTAAAGATTATGTGCCAACAACAATTTTAAAGTTGATAGAAGACCAAAAAGATAAAACAATTATAACAGCGACTGATGGGGAGCTTTATGGATTAAGATATATTGACTTTAAAGCTAGTTTTGAAAAATTATTGAAACGTTCAGAAATTTCTACAATAACGATTAGTCAATACTTAGAAAAATTAGAAAATAAACAAACAATTACCCTAGTTAATTCTTCGTGGGAATCTACTGAAAAAGAATTAAAAGAAGGATTGCCTTATCAACTTTGGTTTAATAAAAAGAACAATATTCAAATAAAATTATGGCAATTAGCTAATCTAGCCATAGCTATTAATAATAAATATAAAAATGATTCAAATTTTTTTTGGTCAAGAAAACATTTAGACAGGGGCTTGGCTAGTTGCACTTTTTGGTGGGCCAGCGCTCATGACTTTAAACTATTTAGCTCAATTTCTTGGAATCCTGATGAAATTGAAAAAGGTGTTAATGAATTAATTCGTAGCATCCGCTCATTAGTTGATCTAAAAACAAAACAAGAAAAAATTAAAGCAGAAAAATTATATATTAAAATTAAACATCTTATTTGGCAAAAACATTGGCGCTATTATTGGCGATAGGAATTTTCTAATATGAATAAAATTTATAGTTTATTAGATGAAAAATTTATTGTTGCTTTATTTGTTAAAGAAATTTTACTTAAATATCCTGAATTTTTAGATATTAAGCAAGTTAAAATATCAGCTATTAAAAAACATATTTGGGAAACAACTTATCATATAGTATTTAAATTTGAAGTTATTTTTGCAACTATTGATAAAAAGGATAAAATTGTTTCTATTTATTGCACTGCTCATAGCAATGAACAACGATTTGGCGCTTATGAAGGGTCTTTGTTTCTTTGGCAAAATAGTTTTAGTCAAAGAAAATTAACAATACCAAAGCCGCTTTTCTATTCAACAGATTTTAATGCTTTTTTTTATGAAGGCGTGGAAGGAGAACCTTTTTATCAATATATTCGTGAAAAAAATTTTAAAGAAATTGAGGCGATTGTTCCTAAAGTTGCTGCTTGGTTTGCTAAACTTCATCAATTGCCAATTCAAAATGCTAAAAATTTTAATATAGAAAATAGTTTAGTAGAAACTGTTACTCCTGGTAAAATTCATTTTTTAGACAAAGTGCAAGCTTTTTATCCTCGTTATTATGAAGCTTGTTTGCAAATTTATGAAATTATTGAAAGCAAAGAAAAAAACTTTTTAAACAATACTAAAGAGCGTTGGCTAATCCATGGAGATGCTCATCCTGAAAATATTATACACACAGGAGTTGACAGTATCGCTGTTATTGATTTTGCTGATATGTGTTTAGCTGATTTTGCTCGTGATTTAGGTACTTTTTTGCAACAGCTAGATTTTATGATGTTTCGTAAAATTAATAATCAAACGTACATAAAAAAAATTCAACAACTTTTTTTAACAACTTATTTCAATATTACTAAAAAAGAGCTAAACTTAGAGTTGCGGAGCAGAATAGATAATTATTATAATTGGACAGCGTTGCGAACAGTTATCTTTTTTCTTTCAAAAGAGAATGCTGAGCCAGATCGCGCGCATGGTCTTTTGATTAAGATCTGCCAAGATTTAAAATTGAGCGCGATTATTTAGGGTCTGTCGCTGAATACTCTTTCGAGTA
>JBBTVV010000139.1:0-3855 GCA_038063135.1 Patescibacteria group bacterium | reverse complement strand
AATACATCCGGTTGAAAAATTTTCCGAAATGATTTATGATTAAATCGTAGAAGAATTTTTAATTTTCAAAGAACGCGATAATTTTTTTCGGAAAGCGAGGGTGGGTCGGGAATTCCTTTCCCCTTCAACCCCTTTCCTTTCCGCCCCGCCCGAGCGGTTTGGGATTTTGCGAAACGCCGCAGGCGTTTTGCTCAAATTGAGTTCGCGCTACATTCAGAATATCCCACAATATTATGGATTTGCTTAAAGATTTAAATAAAGAGCAACTGAAAGCCGTTTTGCATAAAGACGGTTCTTTGTTAATTGTGGCTGGCGCTGGCACTGGTAAAACCACGGTGATTGCTCAACGCATTGCTTATATTATTGAACAAAGTCTAGCCAAGTCTGATGAGATTTTAGCTTTAACTTTTACTGAAAAAGCTGCCGCTGAAATGGAAGATCGCGTAAGCGCATTGTTGCCTATTGGTTATCTTGATTTATGGATTTCAACTTTTCATAGTTTTTGTGAAACGATTTTGAAAGCGCATTGTTTAGAAATAGGTTTGCCTAGTGGTTTTAAATTAATTAATGATTTTGAACAGTGGACATTGGTTAAAAAAAATTTAGATAAATTTGATTTGGATTATTATCGTCCTCTTGGTAATCCAACTAAATTTATTCAAGCTTTGATTAGGCATTTTGGACGAGCTAAAGATGAAAATATCAGTCCAGCTGATTATTTGGTTTACGCGAAAGAGCTAAAACAAAAGTTGGATCAGATGTTAAGCGAAAATGAAAAGTCAAAAGTCAAAAGTCAAAAGTTAAAAGTTAATCTTGAAAATTTTTATAATGCCGAAGGAAAATTTGATCAGAATATTGCTGAACAAGAAGTGATAAGAATCAGTGAAGTAGCTAATGCTTATCGTGTTTATCAACAATTACTTTTAGATAATAATGCTTTGGATTTTGGCGATTTAATAAATTATTGTTTAAAATTATTTAGAGATCGTCCAGCTATTTTAGAAAAATATAAAAAGCAATTTAAATTTATTTTATTAGATGAATTTCAAGATACTAATTGGGCACAATATGAGTTAATTAAATTATTAGTTTCAAGTAAGGAAAATTTGGTTGTTGTAGGTGATGATGATCAAGCAATCTATAAATTTCGCGGAGCGTCATTATCAAATATTTTACAATTTAAAAAAGATTTTCCAAAATCAACAGAAATTATTTTAACAAAAAATTATCGTAGTGGACAAAATATTTTAGATTTGTCTTATGAATTTATAAAACTTAACAATCCTAATAGGTTAGAATGTCAATTAAGTCAAGAATTAGTTAAAAGTCAGAAGTCTATAAAGTCAAAAGTCAGAAGTCAAAAATTGGATAAAAAATTAATTGCTGTAAATACTGTTGATTCTAATTTTTCATCGATAGAAGTTCTTAGGGGAGTTGATTTAGAAGATGAAGTTAAGCTTGTTATTGAAAAAATTATTGAATTAAAAATAAAAGACAGTGCTTGCGGTTGGAATGATTTTGCTATTTTGGTGCGCGCTAATGATAGCGCAAAAGTTTTTATTGATGAATTGAATCAGGCGCAATTGCCTTATATTTTTGGCTCTTCTCGTGGACTTTATTTAAAGCCTATTATTATAGACGTTATTTCTTATTTTAAATTATTAGATAATTATCATGAGAGTAGAGCTGTTTATCGTATTTTAAATTTACCTATTTTTTCTTTTACTTATCAAGAAATAATTAATTTAAATTTTTTGGCAACAAAAAAAGCTTGGTCGCTTTATGAAGTTTTAATTAATTCTAATATCTGGAAACCAACATCAGAATTACAAAAAAAAATAGATAAGATTTTAATTTTGATTAATAAGCATACAGAGTTGATTAAACAACATAAAGCTAGTGAAATTTTTTTGGCTTTTATGAATGATAGTGGGTATTTACAGTTTTTAATTAGTCAGGATGATCAAAAGAGTCAAGAGTCAGCAAATTTATTAAATCAGTTCATGAAAAGAATTAGGACGTTTGAATCTACTAATGATGATAAGTCAGTTAAAGCTTTTTTGGAAGAATTGAATATGGAAATGGAGGCAGGAGAAGAGGGTAGTTTAGCTATTGATTTAGATGTTGGACCAGAAGCTATTAAAATTTTAACAGTTCATGGCGCTAAAGGCTTAGAATTTAAGTATGTTTTTATTGTTAATTTAGTTGATAAACGTTTTCCAACAATAGAGCGTAGGGAGCAAATTGGTTTACCAGATGCTTTGATTAAGGAAATTTTGCCTACGGGAGATGTTCATTTACAAGAAGAGCGACGATTATTCTATGTAGCGATGACACGTGCTAAGATTGGATTGTATTTTAGTTGGGCAGAAGATTATGGTGGTGTGCGTAAAAAAAAGCAATCAAGGTTTTTACAGGAATTAGGAATGATGAATCAGAAATCAGGAATCAGAAATCAGGAATCAGAAATTAGGAGGCAAGAGCTAGGAGGAAAAAAACAGAAATTAGAAATTAAGAGTCAGGAAGAAAAAAATAATATTCCTTCCCCGTCTTATTTTTCATATACTCAATTGGCAGCTTTTTCTAATTGTCCATATCAATATCGTTTTGCTCATATTCTAAAGGTTCCAGTAAGTGGAAAGGATATTTTTTCTTTTGGTAAAACTTTGCATATAACTTTGCAAAAATTATTTAGCTTGATTAACGAAAGGCGTGAATTAAATCAAGCTAATTTATTAAATATTACTTTTGCTTCTAATCCTAAAATTAAATTAGATGAATTATTAGAGCTTTATAGCGCTAGCTGGATTGATGATTGGTATGATTCAAAAGAGAAAAAAGAAGAACGTCGTAAACAAGGACGAGAAATTTTAACAGGTTTTTATAAAAAATATAATGATAATTGGCCAACAGCTTTATTTTTGGAAAAAGGTTTTAATATTAAATTAGCTGATAATGATGGATGGAATACTATTCGTGGAGTTATTGATCGAATTGATCAAGTGAGTGATAAAAATGGTAAAAATAAAATTAAAATAGTTGATTATAAGACAGGTAATCCAAAAAGCAAATTAACTTTTAATGAAAAAGAGCAATTATTTATTTATCAGATAGCTGCTGAGGAAATATTTAGACAGCCAGTAGATAGTTTGTCTTTTTATTATTTAAATAATAATACTGAAGTTGAATTTCTTGGTAGCAAGGAAGATTTAGCAAAAGTTAAAGCTAAGGTTTCTGCTACTATTACTGAAATAAAAAAGCGCGAGTTTTTGCCAAAACCAGGCCCACTTTGCAAGTTTTGTGATTTTAAAGATATTTGTGAGTTTAAGGGTCTGTAGCCGAATACTCTTTCGAGTAGAAAATTTGGAATTTTATACCGAATACGGTATTTGGCGACAAATCCTTTAGGTAAAACTGAAATTAATTTTATGTTAGATATAAAAACATTATTAGAAAAAACAATTAAAAAGCATGGCTTTGGCAAGAAAATTGCTGAAAAAAAAGTTAAAGAAGTTTTTAGTCAAATTGTTGAGCGATTGTTTGATAAAGGATTAGCTTATCGTGTAAAGCCAATGAATATTAAAGACGGTTATTTAACAGTAGCTTCTTTGTCAGATAGTTCAATTGAGCAGATAAAAATTAAGGAAGCAATAATAATTAGTAAAATAAATAAAGAACTAGCAGAAGAAGTTGTTAAAAAAATTAATTATTTAAGTTAAAATTGTTTTGATTTTAGCTAACTTAAAATCTATATTGTTGCTTTTTATTCCTTTTTGTCATCTCAAGCTCTGTAATGGGTCTGTCGCCGAATACCATATTCGGTATAAAATTCCAAATTTTTGTAAATTTTGTTAA
>JBBTVV010000138.1:0-2659 GCA_038063135.1 Patescibacteria group bacterium | reverse complement strand
TGCTTTTTTATTTTTTGATTTTCATTTTTTTTTCTTGCCATTCTTTAACTTTTTTATGGTTGCCTGATAATAATATTTTTGGTACGCGATATGATTTTTTGTCTGCAGAAAAAATTTCAGGACGAGTGTATTGTGGATGTTCTAAAATATTTTCCAAAGTGTGTGATTCATTGACAGAACTTTGAGCGTTACCCAAGGCACATGGCAACAATCTTGTGATTGAATCTATAATTGCCATTGATCCAATTTCGCCACCAGTTAATACGTAATCGCCAATTGAAATTTCTTCATCAATAAATTTAGTAATTCGCTCGTCAACTCCTTCATAACGGCCACAAATTAAAATTATGTCATCTAGTTTAGAATATTTTTTAACTAATTGTTGACTCCAAGTTTTTCCTTTCGCGGAAAGGAGAATGGTTTTTGTATTTTGTATTTTGTATTTTGTATTTTTACTTTTGATTTTATAGATTTCCGACTTTATAGACTTTATGGCTTTATATAATGGTTCAATTTTTATAATCATTCCGGCGCCTCCGCCATAAGGGGCGTCATCAATTGTTTTATGTTTATCATTAGTCCAATCGCGTAGATTATAAATTTTTATTTTAATTAAATTATTTTTTTGCGCGCGTTTAAGAATTGATTCATTAAAATAAGAATCAAAAATATTAGGAAAAATTGTTATTATATGAAAAGTCATAGAAATGAGATTGTTAACAAAAGAGTATTTAGCTCCAGATTCAATATAATATTTTCACATAACTTACTTTTTGTACATATATAAAATATAATGGGTCTGTCGCCGAAGGCGACTACAAAAATTTTTTTGTAAAAATTTTACAATAGTTAATCAAGTTCGTTAACCTTGGTTAACTATTGTTAACTTTTTATCAATCTCATTCTATTTTTCTCTTTTATTTGTGTCTATTAGGGTCTGTCGCCGAATACCGTATTCGGTATTCGGCGACAGACTCAATGTATTATTTAGAAACAAACTCAAACTAACTAAAACTGACTTTAGTCCACAACACTGTAGACTAAAGTCAGTTAGACATTTCAATAAAATTAATAACATAAAAAGTCAACACAAGGATACGCCATAATATATTTCTACTTTAGTCCACGCTACTGTAGACTTTACTCTATTAAAATTCTCTTTACTTACTCTATTAAAGTTTCTCAAGTAGTTTTAATACTAAAAAATTATTTATTTTTAAACTAAATAATCCCTCCACCTACAAATACAATTTTACTAACCCTCTTTATTAAAGAGATAATACCGAATTTCTATCATTGTATTTTCTAAAGTCTACGCTAGTGTGGACTTTAAATCTCTTTAGATTATCCACTTTTCCCCAGTCTATCCACTGCTAGTTTTTTAGCTAATCTTAGTAAAACTAAAAAAGATAAGTCCACGCTACTGTGGACTTATCCCCTCTAAAGTCAAACTTGACTTTAGTCCACGCTAGCGTGGACTAAAGTAAGAATACGTCGTAGCATGTTTCTATTATTTATATTTTCCAATTTCCCAAAAAAAAGAACACGCCATGGCGTGTTCTTGCTATTTTTACAATTTTTATTTTTTTAAATGCTTGTCAATTACCTCTATTAAAGCATCTTTACTGCAATAACCATTAATTTGCTCAATCGTCTTTCCATTTTTAAAAAGCATAATGGTTGGCACACTCATAATACCATATTTTTCTGTTACAATTTGACTCTCATCAATATTTACTTTACCAATTTTTACGTCTTTATTCGTACATTCCTCTATAAGCTCATCAATTATTGGACTTAATAATCGACAAGGCCCACACCATGGCGCAGAGAAATCGACTAAAACTAATTTATTGTTTTCATTTTCTACTTCTTCTTGAAAATTTTGATCAGTAAATTGCATATTTTTTTGGCGTTCTAGCTAGAACCCATTTTAATTAATTAAATTAAATTTTCTTTTGAATTTGAATAATCCCTTTTTAAGCCTAATTACCACTCTCTCTTTTTTTTGAGTCTAAGTACCCCTCCTTTTTTTTAAGAGGATGGCAGGGGATAGGTTATTGAGTTAAATAATTAAAGCTATCAAACTTTATAAATTTGGCTAACATAAGCGAAAAAATTAAATTAACAATATTCTACCGATTCTTAAGGGTCTGTCGCCAAAGCCTGAGTTACAGATGAGGGCGAGGCAAAAAAAAACTCCTCAAATTCAATATGGTGGGCTATTCTTAAATTAGCTCGAACATTTTTCGCCGCCGCAGGCGGCGAAAACAAGCCACCGTAATTTGCGGCTCGCCCGCAAGCGGACTCGCCGCATTCTTTGACAATTTCAAGTTTTTCTATGAGTTAATCATAACTCATTTCAGAAAATTTTTCAAGAAAATGTATTAGTCCACATCATTCTGGACACCAAGTTATTTTTAATTAAATAATCCACAGGTGAAATCAAATTAAGTCCCCAGTGTCGTCTCTAAAAAATTGACTTTTTCTCGAAGGTGGACCATAAGGGACTTGAACCCTTGACCTCTTCCATGCCATGGAAGCACTCTAGCCAACTGAGCTAATGGCCCGTTGTTCTTTTTTTTCATGAGTTTATCATAACTTATTATGGGTCTGTCACCAAATACCGTATTCTGTATAAAATTCCAAATTTTTGTAA
>JBBTVV010000137.1:0-9964 GCA_038063135.1 Patescibacteria group bacterium | reverse complement strand
AAATTTTCTACTCGAAAGAGTATTCGGCGACAGACCCCTTAAAAGAGTATTCGGCGACAAACCAATCTAATTATTTGTTTATTTATGTTGGAAAATAATATAAAAAATTTAATAGAAAATTTAAAAAATAATTTATTAACCATTGGTAATTTAGATGAAATGGATGGCTTATGGAAAAAATATTTTAGCAACAAAGGATCTATTAAATTAATTTTAAAGGAAATAAAAGAATTATCTTTAGAGAATAAAAAAATAATAGCGCCTTTAATACAGCAACATTATAAAAATGCTTTAGCTTTATTCAAAAATAAAGAAGATTTATTAAAAACTGATAACTTATGTAAAAATCTTGAATCTCAATCAGAAGATTTAAATTATTTTACACCAAAAATTGGGCACCTTCATCCTATATCACGAACAATTAGAGAAATGAATAATCTTTTTGTAAGCATGGGTTTTAGTATTATGGATGGACCTGAAATCGAAAAAGACGAATATTGCTTCCAAAGATTAAATGTTCCGCTTGATCACCCTGCCAGAGATATGCAAGATACAATTTATATCAAAGAACCTGACTATTTATTAAGAACACAAACATCTTCAATAGAAGCTCGAACATTAGCTAATTATAAACCTCCTTTTAAAATTGTTTCCCCTGGCAGAGTTTACAGAAACGAAACAGTTAATAAAAGTAATCATTTTATATTTCATCATTATCAAGGACTCGTAGTTGTTGAAAAAACAAACCTAAAAGATTTGTTTGGGATTTTTAATGTCTTGTTCCAAAAAATGTATGGCAAAGATGTAGTTGTTAGATATCGTAATAAATATTATCCTGAAGTTGAACCTGGCGTTGGGCCAGATATGCAATGTTTTAATTGCCATGGTAAAGGTTGTTCGCTATGCAAAGGAGTCGGCTGGATTGAAATGGGTGGCGCAGGAATAATTCATCCAAATGTAATGGAAAAAGCAGGCATTGACACTAAAAAATGGATGGGATTTGCTTTTGGCTTAGGGCTTGACCGCTGGGTAATGGCTAAATATAAAATTACAGATATCAGAACTTTGTTGGGCGGTAATTTAGGTTATAAATATTACGAAAATGAAAATATTATATAGTCAAATAAAAGAATTAATTCCGGACTTAGAAGCAAGTCCAAAAGAAATAGGAGAAACATTAACTCTTATTGGTTTTTTAATGGATGGTTTTACTGAAATTTCATACAAAGGATCTAAAGATTATTTAATAGGCTTAGAAATTAGACAAAATCGCGCTGATTGTCTCTCAATTATTGGCTTAGCCAGAGAAATTGCAGCATATTATGATCTCCAAATTTCAACGCCAGAAATTAAAACAATTACCGAAAATGGCAAACAATTAGATATAAAAATCAATGCGGTTGACTATGTAAAACGAGTTTTAGCAATTAAAATTGACGGAATTATAAACAAAGAATCCCCTGATTGGCTTAAAGAATATTTATCTTTCTATGATTTAAATAGCATAAATCTTTTGGTTGATTTATCAAATTATGTAATGTTATTAACTGGATATCCTTCTCATTTAATTGACTGTGAAAAAATAACCGGTCAAGTAATGTGGTCATTAAATCATGATTTTAATGATATTATT
This sequence comes from Patescibacteria group bacterium, assembly GCA_038063135.1. Classification (GTDB taxonomy): domain Bacteria; phylum Patescibacteriota; class Patescibacteriia; order Patescibacteriales; family GWC2-42-12; genus JAHITL01. The sequence continues at coordinate 8,331 of JBBTVV010000137.1, read as the reverse complement.
ACTTTATTTGGCACTTCTATCAAATTGCGAAAAGACACAGAATTAATAATAAGAGATGAAAAAAATATTCTTGCTTTAGCAGGAATGGTTGGAGGGAAAAAGGCAGCAATTAATATGGAAACAAAATCAATTATCGCTGAGGTTGCCATTTATAATCGTTCTGTAATCAGAAAAAATTCAAGAGACTTAAATATAGTTACGGAGGCTAGTCATCGCTTAGAAAAAGAACTTGATCCAACTAGCTCATATTACGCGATGCAATTACTACTTTCTTTGATTATTAAATATGGAGATGGTCATATATCTAGTAAATTATTTGATTATTATCCAAACAAAAACATTTCTCCAATAATAGAATTTGATACAAGTATGCCAAGTAAATTTTCAGGCATTGAGATTTCTGAAAATGATTCAATAAAAATATTAAAAAATTTAAATTTTAGTATTGAAAAAAATGGAAAATTATTTTTTGTTTCCCCGCCTATTTATAGAACTGATATTTCAATTCCAGAAGATCTTGTTGAAGAAATTATTAGAATATATGGTTTTAATAGAATACCTTCAAATGAAATTCCTAAACTTGAGATAGTACAAGATATTACCCCTAAAAATATTATTTTAGCAGAAAAAATAAGAGATATTTTAGTAGCCTTAAGTTTTGACGAAATTTTATCGTGGCCGTTAACTAAAAATGGAGAAAATGAATTTACTAATTACACTGATTGGGATATTATTTCTACGCAGAATTCTGTCAATGACGTTTTTCCAAATCTTAGACAGTCAATGATAATTGGATTATTGAATCAATCGAATGAATATGTTAAAAAAAATGTTGATTTTATTAATATTTTTGAAATTGGAAAAATTTTTGGCAAAAAAAACGGTAAATATACAGAACATGAAGCGCTTGGAATAATGTCAATTTCAACAAATACTGTCTTGTCTGAATTTAAAAATAAAATTGAATCAATGATCCGATTACTAGGCATTTCCTCAATAAAATATGTAAATGCTTCTCAAAAACCAAAAATAGCTAATTCAAATTCATGTTGGGATATTTATGCTGGTACCAATCAAATCGGCATTATTTATAAATTAATTCCACAAGAAATTAAATCTAATATATATTTTGCGGAAATCAATATTGAAAAAGTTACCAAATTACTTCTTCAAATAAAAAATAATCCAGTAGTAGAAATTACACAAAAATTAATAACTTTGGACGCAAACATTGAATTGAAAAAAGAAGAATCAATTAACGAATATTTAGAAAATATTGAAAAAAAATTCAATAAAAACCATATCTGGAGCATAATTATTGCTGATAGATACATACTTGATAAAAAAATTAAATACACAATTCGCGTAACATACAAAGAATTATCAGATCAAGAAGCCAAAAAAATTCATCTTAATTTCTTTGAGTTAATATAAATTTATTTTCTAATAATAAAAGAGTAATAATCGGTTCGAACTTGCCATTGCCTTTCTAAAAGACGCCAACCAAGCCGAAAAATACGCTCAAATGCATAATGCAAGAAAGCTATTGAGCATGGCGAGAAAAAATCAGAATGCCATTTGAATCCACATTTTCAAAACTAAACAACGGTGCATCTATTTCTGATAATGGACTTACTCCAGATTATGAAGTAAAAATTAAAATAGAAAATTTAAAAGCAAATAAAGATCCACAAACAGAAAAAGCAATTGAAATTTTAAATCAAAATTAATGAAGTAAATATACGAATTAACGAATAATGCTAATGATGCGAATTGCTACGAATAAATACGAATAAAAAATATAAAAATTATGATAATTTTAAAAATATGTTTAGTCAAATGTCTATGAGGTTAGAACAAAAAAACAAACAGGATTTAAAACAATCTCTTATATTTAATCTGTCCTGTGAAATTGAACAAAAACTAGGAAAATTTGAAAAACAGATTTTAGAAAAAGTTGAATTTGTTGATTTGGCTTTAGATTTAGAAGAATCAGAATATCACATTGAGATGTTTAAAAATCTGATAATGAAAGAATCCAATGATAAAGATTCACTAATTAGTTTAATTGTAAAATCTGAATATAAAAATATTGTTGATATAAAAAAAATTATTATTGAAAGTTTTACGCAAGGTGATACTAGTTTTGATTTAGGAATGAACAGAAATGTAGATCTTATAACAATTATATTTGATGATAATCAATTTTTTACTACAACAATCAGTTTGGACAAAGAAATATTTAATGATATTAAAGATAGCCCATCATTTAAAGAGACTCAAATACTTAAAAATATAGATTCAACAAAAGTTTGGGCAGTGCAAAAATATCTTGCTTCAATCGAAATAAACGAGAAAGGTAAAAAAAAGTTTTTAATTTGTAAAGAATATTTGGAAGGACAAATGCTTGCTAATATTATTGTTAATTTAGAAATTTCTGAACAAACATATGGTAGAACTAATATGGAAAAGCTTGCTTATGCAACAGGAAAAACTTTTTCTAATATTTTAAATGAGCTTGGTGGAGTACCATCAGATTCAAACCCATTAAATTTAATAGTAAATGATTTTATGGAGACAAAAGAAATTATTGTAAGGTATTGTGATGTGGAGGAATTAAGAACAAAACCAATAGAAATAAAACATGAGATAAATTTAATGTGTAATTCTTTTGGTTCATTTGCAGAAAATTTTAAGAAAGGTATATCTGAAAATTATAAGGGTAAGAAAATTCTTTTTTGAAATACAGCTTTTTTTTATTCTTTTAATGGGTCTGTCGCCGAATACTCTTTCGAGTATAAAATTTTTCCACTTAACTAAGGTTAAACATTAAAATTTTTAAATTGCGGTTTTATCTAAAATATCATATTTTGCATCAAAAAATTATTTCGCAATAAGTTTATTTTTTTTATTGTTATTTTAAATTTCTATTTTTCGCTTTCAATTATAACTTCTTTCTTTTTAGCTAGTTCAGAATCAAAAAGACCTAAATCAATATTTTCTAAAAGCCTAATATAAAGATTAGCTTTAGTTAAAACAGAATAAGAATTTTCCATATCTTTTTCTTTTTGATTAATTTTAATATTTTCTTTTACAAAGTTAGTTAAACAAGACAAAGCGTTATTTTTCTTTTGAAAACATTTATTAAAAGTATTTTCATTGTTTTGTTTACGTTTTTGCAAATTCTCTTCTTCTTGATTTAAAAAAGGTTTATCTTGATTAAAATCTTGTTGTTGATCATTCAAAGATTTTTGCCAGATAATACCTTTTTTTGGAGAAAAAATAGGATCTTTATAAGAACAGAAAGGAGCGGAATTCATGCCAATATTTGATAAAGTAATTTTACTTTTGCCATAAATAGCATTATCAAAAGTTTTAATTTTATTCTGATTATCAACATTTTTTTCTTCATTTAAGGTATTTTCAAATTGAATTAATGTTTTATCCGACCAATCTTTAAGATTAACATCAGCCAACCGATAATAAGCCACCTTTTTAAAAGCATCAAATTTATTTGCAGGAACATAACTATTAAGCTTGATTTTCATTTTATTAACAAAAAGATCGTACCAATTAATAACGTTTCCAGCTAAAATTGATTGGCAATTTTTTAAAACACAAGTAGCATCAGTTTTCTTGCATTTTTTAGTGGCAATTTTAACGCAATCAATATTATAAGTCGTTTTTAAATAAAGAGGCAGAACTTCTTGCCAATGCATTGGTTTTTCGCCGGTAAATTTTTTTTCATTAGCTAGTAAATTATACTTAATTAATAAACGGAGATTTTCTTTGTATTCTTGACTTTGATCTTTTAAATCACTGTATTGAAGAATAATTAAATCTTTGTAAATATTAACCAATTTAGTTTCACCTGCAGAGACAGGAGCTAATTCTACTTTGTTAGCTAAAAAATTATTAAGCTCGGTTAAATATTTGCTAATGTTATTTTTAGAGGCCTTGAGATTGATGTTTAAAAAATATTCTTCTTTGTTTTGATCAGTGATGCTGTCAATAATTCTTAAATAACAATTTTTCATATCTGGCAAAGTTAGACCATTTTCATCTGAATAATTATTATTATAATAATTATAATTATTGAAAGGAGGATAATAATTATTAGAAGCATTATTCAGACTATCGCAGACAATATAACCTTGATGGCCATTTAAGGTGATAAGAGATTTATATTCAGAATTGACATCTTGGGTTTCTGTCTTATATATTTCTTGAACAGTTTTTCCTTTGCCACTGTAAATATCTTTTTGTTGTAAATTAAAACTAAAAGATTCATGTAAATTATCAAAAAACCGTTGATAGGAACCGGCACGATCATTGGCAATCATGGAATCTTCTTGAATTTTTAAATTAAGAGCTGGTAAATCAAAATTAAAATTCTTAGTTAAGGCGTCTTTTTTTTCTTGTTTAAAAAAAATTTTTGCGAAAACATCTTCTATTTCTTTTTTGATTTTTTCATTATTTTTTTCATCCCACGTTGGCGCTTCAAGGTTAATTATTAACCAAGAGTTGGGAGAAAGCTGGGTAAAATAAAAATTACTCCAATTGGTATTGCCTTGCGAAACATCGTTTTTGTAAACTGGCGTATAAAAAGTTAAGCCACCAATTTTTTTCTCGACTAATTTTTGGTTTTGTTCATCATAGGAATAATCGTTACGATTTTTAATATAATAAAGAAAATGTTTATTATTAGTAATTGTCGGCAAAGGCAATAATTCAATTGTTAAATTATTAATGGCGATATCTTGCATTTTTTTAGTGCTTAATTGTAAATAACGATTTGGAATATAATTTTTTATTTCATATTTTGGATCAAAATTAGAATTAAATAAATCATCAGAAACTATTTGATTTTTGTTAATTTGATCAATGCTTTTTTGATAATTAGGAAAATCAAAAATAATGGGTTTATTTTCTACTTGTTTGTCAATATTTTCTTCAATAAATTTTTGCGCTTCTTTAATATAAAGACCATAAGCCATTCCGCTTCCCCAATCACTAATGGAAAAAGTAGGAATGCCAATTAATTTACCAGCTGAATTTATCATAGCACCGCCTGAATTTCCGCCTGCAATTAAAGCGTCGGTTTTAATATATTGATAATTATTATATTCCATAACACCGCTGATAATTCCCTTTGTTTCAGTAATTGTATCAGCCCCAATCCAAGGATAACCAATTAAAACAGCCTCATCCTGAGTTTTTGGAACGTAATTAAAATCCGGATCAATTGTTAAAAATTGAGAATAATCAACTTTCTGGCCATAAATGTCTTGAGGATCAATTTTTAAAAGAGCAACATCTAATTTGTCGTCGCGATTAATTAGAGTAGCAGTGTAATCACAAACCGGTCTTTGCCCTTGCTCTTTAGTAAGGCAGACGCTAAAAGCGGTAGCCAGTTTGCCCTTGCCATCATCAACTACATGATTATTAGAAATAATTATCCCTTCTTTATTAATAATAGAAGCGCTGCCCCAACCCAACATTTCTATATATTTTCCAAAAATACTTCTATAAGAAATTAACTGAACAACCGGAGAAATATTTATAGTTTGTTCTTGCGCTTTAACTGGCAAACAAGAAAATAAATTAAAGCTAAAGCCAAAACCAAAGATAAAAATAAAAGAAATTAGATTTATTTTTTGCCAAAAAATTTTTTTCATAAAAAATAAAATAAAATAAAATTTGTAAAATATTTATAAGTTTTTATATAGTGGGTCTGTCGCCAAATACTCTTTTGAGTAGAAAGAGTATTTGGCGACAGACCCATTTTTATTCTATCATAAAGTCAAATATTCTTCTAATAAAAAAACACCCCATAAACAGGGATGTTTTTTTATAAAAACTATTCTATCTTCTATTTCTATTATTATAACCACTATGTCTGTCATTATCACCACCATTAGATCTTGGACTTCCAAAACCACCACCAGTTTCTTTGCCTTTTTCATCTTTCCAAAGATATTCATTTTCTGCTAATCCTTTCATTGTTAAATTGACACGTCCCTTTTCATCTATTTCTTTAATTTTTACAGTAACAACATCTCCAATATTAATAAAATTACTTATTTGGCCAATTCTATAAGGAGCTAATTCACTAACATGAGCCATTCCATCATGACCAGGCGTTAATTCCACAAATATTCCAAAATCAAGCGCTCTAACAACTTTTCCTGTAAAAATTTCTCCTACCTTAAATTCACGAATAATATTTTTAATCCACAAGACAGCTTCTTCGCATTTAGCAGCATCTGTACCACAAACCATAACTAACCCATCATCATCAATATCAATAGAAACGCCAGTCGCAGCAATAATTTCATTAATAACTTTGCCTCCAGTACCAATAACCTCTCTAATACGATCAGGACGAATATTAAAACTAGTAATTTGTGGCGCATAAGGCGATAGATCAGGTCTTGATGAAATAATCGCATTATTCATTATACCTAAAACTTTTAATCTAGCAATTTTTGATGCAACTAAAGTTTTTTCAATTATTTCTTCAGTTAGTCCTTCAGTTTTAGTGTCAAGCTGAATAACTGTTATTCCATCAGCTGTACCAGCAATTTTAAAATCCATACCACCTTGACCATCTTCCAAATCCTGAATATCAGTTAAAATTTCCCAACGACTCATATCTTCATTAGAAGCTAATCCCATAGCTATTCCTGCTACTGCTTTTTTTATAGGCACACCAGCATCCATTAATGCTAGACTAGAACCGCAAGTCGCTGCCATAGATGAAGAACCATTAGAACCCAAAGTTTCACTAACAACACGTATTGTATAAGGAAAATCTTCTTTACTTGGTAAAAGTGGCGATAAAGCTTTTTCAGCCAAAGCTCCGTGCCCAATTTCTCGTCTTCCAGTTGCTCTTAAAGGTTTTGCTTCGCCAACAGAAAATGGCGCAAAATTATAATGATGCATATATCTTTTACTACCAACACCTTCAATCCCCTCAAGCGACTGCTCTAATCCTGGCGCGCCTAAAGTAACAATGGATAAAACTTGAGTTTCGCCACGCTGAAAAAGACCTGATCCATGAATACGTGGCAAAATACTTGTTTCAGCCTCTAATCCTCTAATTTCATCCAATGCTCTTCCATCAACTCTACATTTATCTTCTAGAATAGCTCTTGTAACTTCAGCTTCAACCATTTTTTCAACTAACTTACCGATTGCCTGAGCGCGAAAATCTTTATTTATATTATTATCAAATAAATATTGATCCAAACCTTCTTTAATAGCACTTACAGCTAATTTACGTTCACCTTTAGTATAATAAGTTTTATCAAAAAGAATTTTTTTAATATTATTATCAAGCCAATTTTTAGCTAAAGCAAAAACTTTTTCTTTTTCTTCATTGCTTTTGATCTCGTCTTCATCAATTAACTTTTTAGGCAAATTTTTAGCTTTAACACTAACATTTTCTTTTAGTTCTTTAATTAATTCAATTGGTTTTTGCATTTCTTTTTGGCCAGCAAATATAGCTTTTAACATTTCTTCTTCATTAATTTCGCTAGCGCTAGCTTCAATCATGATAGTTTTCTTTTCTGTGCCTGCTACTATTAAATCCAAATCACTTTTTTCTCTTTCAGCATAAGTTGGGTTAAAAACAAATTGACCATCAACACGACCAACACGAACACCGCTAATTGGACCTTTCCAATTTATCCCCGAAATAGCCAATACAGCAGAAGAGGCAACTAAAGAAACAATATCATAATCATTTTGTAAATCAGCTGATAAAACAGTAATCATAACCTGAATATCTTTTTTTGAATCATCAGAAAAAAGCGGCCGAATTGTCCTATCAATCATACGACCAGAAAGAATAGCTTCATCAGACGGCCTGCCTTCTCGTTTAATCCAACGAGAACCTTTAATAATCCCTGCCGCATAAAGTTTTTCCTCAAATTCAACCATCAAAGGAAAAAAATCAACGCCAGCACGTTCATATTTAGCTTCAACAACAGTTGCTAAAACAGAAGTGTCTCCATATTGAACAATTACCGCTGCATCAGCCTGTCTGGCTAATTTTCCTGTTTTAATAGTTAGAGTACGTCCAAGCCACTCACATGAAAACACTTGTTCTTTCTTCATAGTTTTTAGTTATAAGTTCATAAAATTTATAAAGTAAAAGATTGATAAAGTCTTTTTTGACCTTACAACTAACTTTAAACCCTGAACTTATTATGCTTGGCAAACAGATTGTAGGACTATAAAAATTTTATAGCTCTAAATATCTGTAGCCAAACTATTTTAATTAAATTAATTAGATAATATAAACTTTTTATCTTTTGGGTCTGTCGC
>JBBTVV010000136.1:0-5146 GCA_038063135.1 Patescibacteria group bacterium | reverse complement strand
CGAAAAAGTTTTTAACAAAATTTACAAAAATTTGGAATTTTATACCGAATATGGTATTCGGCGACAAACACATACTTGATAAAAATATGCTGTCAGTGTAGGATTGAATAATGACAAATAATAAACCAAACATCACTAAATTGCCACCACAAAATTTAGAGGCTGAAAGCTCGCTTTTAGGTTGTTTACTTATTGATAAAAACGCTGTTATTAAAATCGTTGATACTATACGACCTGAAGATTTTTATAAAGACGCAAACGGCATAATTTTCTCAGCAATGAGAGAGCTTTATGTTCACCACGAACCAATAGATATTTTAACTCTAACGAGTAAACTAGGAGAAAAAAATCAACTAGAAGGCATTGGGGGTCGCACTTATTTAGCTGAACTAACTAACAGCGTTGCTACATCTTCTCATGTTGTTTTTTATTCTGATATAGTCCAACGCAAAGCTACTTTACGACGACTATTAACTGCTGCCGCGGAAATTTCTGAAATGGGTTATCAAGAAGACGAAGAAATTGGAAAAATTTTAGACAATGCCGAACAAAAACTTTTTGGTGTTTCACAAAAATATTTAAAAAATGTTTTTTTGCCAATTGATAATCTATTAACAGAAGCTTTTGACAGAATTGACGAACTACATAAACAAGGAGGTAAATTACGTGGATTAACAACTGGCTTTTTTGATTTAGATAATATGTTGGCTGGTTTGCAAAAATCAGATTTAATAATTTTAGCCGCCCGTCCTAGTGTTGGAAAAACTTCGTTAGCATTAGATATAATTCGCCAATCTGCTATTAAAAGCAAAGTGCCAATTGGTATTTTTTCTTTAGAAATGAGTAAAGAACAATTAGTTGACAGAATGCTTTGCGCTCAAGCCAATGTGAGCCTCTGGCGTATGCGTACTGGTAAATTATCCGATAGAGAAGAAGATAATGATTTTGTACGTATAGGAGAAGCAATGGGTCAATTATCCGAGGCGCCAATTTATATTGACGATTCTGCTAATTCTAGTATTATGGAAATAAGAACTAAAGCACGACGTTTACAAGTAGAAAAAGGATTAGGACTTTTAGTTATTGATTATTTACAATTAATGGAGGGACGAGGTAAGTATGGCGATAATCGCGTTCAAGAAGTTTCCGAAATTACTCGAGGTCTTAAAGGTGTTGCTAGAGAATTAAATATTCCAGTACTTGCTTTATCTCAACTATCGCGCGCTGTTGAACAAACCAAGCCTGCTATACCAAAATTATCCCATCTGCGTGAATCAGGGTCAATTGAACAAGATGCCGATGTTGTAATGTTTATCTATCGCAAAGCAGCCGACCGTGGATATAATTTTGAAGATTTACCAGAAAATGAAAAACATTTAGCAGAACTTTACATCGCCAAACATCGTAATGGTCCAACTGGCAAAGTTAACTTATATTTTGATGAAAACACAGTAAGTTTTAAGAATCTGGAAAAAAACAATACAGAAACACCACCTGAATATTAAAAATTTTAAAGGGTCTGTCGCCGAATACTCTTTCAAGTAGAAAATTTCAAATTTTTAGGAATTTTTTTCAAAAAGTTTTGAGGGAATATGGTTATATTAGTGAAAAAGTTTTTGACAAAATTTACAAAAATTTGGAATTTTATACCGAATATGGTATTCGGCGACAGACCCCTAAATTAAAAATTAAAAAATAACTTTATGTTTAACAAACTCAAACAATTTAAAGATTTGCGAAATCAAGCTAAAACAATACAAAATGCATTAGTGGGAGAAACTACCACAGTAGAAAAAAATGGAATTAAAGTAGTCATTAATGGCAATATGGAAATTACTCAAATTAATATTAATGAAAGTTTAGCAAAAAATAATCTAGAAAAAACATTAACTGATTGCCTTAATGAAGCCATTAAAAAAACTCAAAGATTAATGGCTAAAAAAATACAAGAAATGGGAGGAATACAAGGACTAAATTAAAAATTTTTTAAGATGCTTCTCCCTTCTTCTGTCCAAAAATTAATTAATTGTTTTTCTAAACTTCCTACAGTTGGTCCTAAAACTGCTGAACGTTATGCTTTTTTTTTATTAAAACAAGACTCTGTATGGCTACAACAATTTGCTCAAAGCATTTCAGAGCTTAAAGAAAAAACTACTATTTGCCAAACTTGCATGGCTATTTCAGAAACTAATCCTTGTTTACTGTGTGGCAATAATCAACGCAATAAAGAACAACTTTGTATAATCGCTGATTCACGCAATATGCTAGTTTTAGAAGCCACAAAACAATATCACGGATTATATTTTGTACTTGGCGGTTTAATTAATACAATAGAAGCGATTGGTCCTGAGCAACTCAATATTAAACAACTTACTAATTATTTAAAAAACAAACAAATTAAAGAGATTATCATTGCTCTAAGTTCTAATCTAGAAGGTGAAACAACTATTTTATATTTAGCTAAATTATTAAAACAATTAAATCTTGAACAAATAAAAATAACCCGTTTAGTAAGAGGGTTACCCAGCGGTGCTGACTTAGAATATGCAGATGAAATAACTTTATCCAACGCACTAAAATACAGAAATGAATTACAATAATAAATTATTTTATTGGTCTGTTGCCGAATACCGTATTCGGCAACAGACCCTTTGGTAATAAAATTTGACAAAGTTTCAAATAATTTGCTATATCTATATATAATAAAATAAAAATGTAAGAAACATAGTTCTTATATTTTTTTGTTATATAAAAAAGGAGGAAAAACTTGATGAAAAAGATTTTATTTTATTTTTTATGTTTGACTTGTTTTTTATTAAGAACAACGATAACAGTAGCTGAAACAGTAGCTGAGGAAAAAAAGGAAATGGAATTTGAAAAAGCTCCATTAATAGAAGAAATAGAAATAGGAGAAGAAACAACAATGACTCCAATCGCAACGAGGACAACATATCCTATTATTGCGACAGAAACAGAAACAGAAATAGAGAGGAGACATTTAATATCCTCTCCAAAAATGGTCGCGGAGCTAGATATAGATAGGAAAAAAATAATAATTGGAGAGCTTTTTTTAAATTCTAGAATAAAATTTGAAAAAAAAGAGGATCTATTAAAAGTTCCTTTTGTAAGTGTTCGGGCAATTGAAGTGATTGCAAAACAATTACCCAAAGACTGCAAACTTATTATTCTTTCCATCCGTCGCCGTCCACTAGGAGGCGGAAAATGCTCCTTGCATATGTCAAAAGATGACGATGTGGGAGCAATCGATCTTCTTATTGCAAACAATACAATGAGAAAAAGTTATTGTATTGTAAGGAATTTAGTTTTTGCTTTACAAAAAGAGAAAATAAGGGCTGTGGAATTGTATGGCCCGCAAACGAACAATAACCATTTTGATCACATTCACCTTGGTGTGACAAATGGCATTTCAAAAGAGGAGGCGGTTATTAAAGTAAAAAAAGACTTGTCTGATTAATTTCAGCAAGTCTTTTTTCATTTTAATCTATATGAGTCTGTCGTTAAATACCGTATTCGGTATAAAATTTGAAATTTTTTACTCGAAAGAGTATCCGGCGACAGGCCCTATATTTTAGTTATCTCAACTTTAGTAAACGGTTGTCGATGCCCAACATTTCTTTTGTATCTAGTTTTATTTTTAAATTTAATAACATGAACTTTCTCACTTTTACCATGTTCTAAAATTTTACCTTCTACTTTTCCTTCCAACATTGGTTGCCCTAGATCAAATTTTTCACCATCAACCATCAATAAAGTATCAAACTTTATTATTTGACCAATTTCACTTTCAATTTTTTCAATTTTTAGAGCCAAGCCTTCTTTAACAACATATTGCTTACCCCCAGTTTTTATAACAGCTGTTTTCATAAATTTATTAACGCACAGATCACAGATAGAAACATATAAAAAGTTTTATCTATAATCTATATAATTTTATTTTTTAAATGTATTATAACTGATTAATTAGTTTAAGATTAAGCTATTCTTTTCTTTCTGTCAAGAAAAGTTAGACTAATTACAACTAAAAACATTATGGTTAACAAAATAATAAGCGCGTAAAATTTACCTCTACTTTGTAAAAACAATGCTGCTAAACCAAAAATAGCAGCAAAAGCATAATAAACTAGCACTGTTTTTCTAACACTTAAACCCAAGTCCAATAATCTAAAATGCAAATGTTTTCTATCAGCAAATTTAAAAGGATTTTTACCAGCAATCATTCGCCTAATAATTGTCCATACAATATCCAAAATTGGTATTCCCATTACTAATAAAGCAATAGCAATTTTCCCGCCAGAAATAATAGCTAATACTCCCAAAGCATATCCTAAAAATAATGACCCACCTTCACCTAAAAATATCTTAGCAGGGTTCCAATTAAAAAAAAGGAAACCAATACATGAAGCGCACAAAATTAAAGAGGCTAGACCGATATCTGGTTGATAATATTTGGTTGTCATTGTAAATAAAAAAATTATCAAAGCTCCAATAGCAGTTGTCCCCGAAACTAAACCATCCAATCCATCTAAAAGTTTAGTGGCATACATCATTCCCAAAAGCCAAAAAGCAATTAATATTGACGACAAAAAACCAATATTAATAAAACCGCCAAAAGGATTAGTAATTTTTTCAACTCCGACTCCCCCACCGATAACGCTAACAATTGCTAAAAATGGAAAAATAAATTGACATGATGGAGACAAATTATATTTATCATCTAAAAAACCGCCGGTCATCAACAAAACTCCACCAATAAAAAATCCTATCCAATGTTTTATAGTTAAATCACCAATTAAAAGTTTGTCTTGAAAAAGATATAAAATAATAAAAAAAGCTAAAAATATAGCAACTCCACCCAACAATGGAGTTTCTTTTTTATGAATTTTCCTATCCAAATTAGGCTTATCAACAATATTAAATTTTACAGCAATATATTTAATTAACAACGTAAAAACCACTGAAAATAACACTGTTAAAATAAATACTAAAAAAAGGCTTAACATAATTTTTCATACACTTTTAAACAATGAATCAATAGATTTACAAATTTAAAATCTCATATTGGGTCTGTCACCAAATACTCTTTCGAGTAGAAAATTTCAAATTTTTAGGAAATTTTTTTAAAAAG
>JBBTVV010000135.1:0-8503 GCA_038063135.1 Patescibacteria group bacterium | reverse complement strand
CATTTGAAGATGCTCAAACTTTTCAACGCGAATTAAATAAACTTTTAATCAATTAACAATTACGGGTCTGTCGTCGAATACCGTATTCGGTATAAAATTCCAAGTTTTTGTAAATTTTGTCAAAAACTTTTTCGCTAATATAACCATATTCCCTTAAAACTTTTTGAAAAAATTTCCTAAAAATTTGAAATTTTATACTCGAAAGAGTATTCAGCGACAGACCCATTACGAATTAAGAAGCTAAATATTATGAACGAAAATATTATAATGCAAATTAGAAAAAGATCTGGTGAAATAGTTGATTTTGATAAAGAAAAAATTGTTAGCGCTATTTTTAAAGCAATAGAGGCTGTTGGTAAACCAAATCTTGATTTGGCTCATAATTTAAGTAATCAAGTTATTGTTATCTTAAGTGAAAAATTTCATGTAAGAAGTATTCCCGCTGTTGAGGAGATTCAAGATATTGTTGAAGAAATATTAATTCAAAATAGGCAAATTAAAGCGGCAAAATCTTATATTCTATATCGTGATCAAAGAGCTAGGTTACGTGAGATGGAGTCAATGATTAATTCAGATGAATTAATGGATGGTTATTTAAAACAAACTGATTGGCGCGTTAAAGAAAATTCTAATATGAGTTACAGTTTGCAAGGGTTGAATAATCATATTTCTTCAGCTATTTCTTCTAATTATTGGTTGAATAAAGTTTATACAGCTAATATTCGTGATGCTCACAAAAATGGCGCTTTACATCTTCATGATTTACAACTTTTAGCTCCTTATTGTGCTGGCTGGGATTTAAAAGATTTGTTAATTAAAGGGTTTGGAGGAGTTTCTGGAAAGGCTGAATCTAAACCTGCTAAACATTTTCGCACAGCATTAGGTCAGATTATTAATTTTTTCTATACTTTACAGGGTGAAGTGGCAGGAGCTGAAGCTTTCGCAAACTTTGATACTTTATTAGCGCCTTTTGTTAGATATGATAATTTAAATTATAAGGAAGTTAGACAGGCTTTGCAGGAATTTTTATTTAATATTAATGTGCCAACACGAGTAGGTTTCCAAACTCCATTTACAAATATCACTATGGATGTTGTGCCAGGGGCTACTGTTGGCGAGGAAAATGTAATTATTGGTGGAGAAATTAAGAATGAAAAATATAAAGATTTTCAGCCAGAAATGGATTTGATTAATTTAGTTTTTGCTGAATTAATGATGGATGGCGATGCTAAAGGACGTGTTTTTACTTTTCCTATCCCAACTTATAATATTACAAAAGAGTTTGACTGGGATTCGTTAGTTGCTGCTAAAATTTTTGAGATGACTGCTAAATACGGCATTCCTTATTTTTCCAATTTTATTAATAGCGATATGAGCCCTGATGATGCGCGAAGTATGTGTTGTCGTTTGCGTTTAGATAATCGTGAATTGAAAAAAAGAGGTGGAGGATTGTTTGCGGCAAACCCTTTAACAGGTTCAGTTGGCGTAGTAACTATAAATTTACCAAGAATTGGTTATTTATCTAAAACTAAAGAAGAGTTTTTTGAACATTTAAATAATTTAATGCAAATTGCTTTTGAAAGTTTAGAGATTAAACGCGAAGTTTTAGAAGAGTTGACTGAAAAAGGACTCTATCCTTATGCTCGTTATTATTTATCAGGCATTAAAGACCACTTTGGAAAATATTGGAAAAATCATTTTTCAACAATTGGAATACTTGGTATGAACGAGGCATTACTTAATTTTGCTCCAATTAAAAAAGCTATTGCGACTCCGGAAGGCAAACAGTTTGCATTAGAGGTGATGGATTATATGAGAGATAAAGTTTTAGAATATCAAGAAAAATCTAATAATTTATTTAATTTAGAAGCAACTCCAGCTGAGGGAGCAACAAGAAGATTTGCTCAAATTGATAAAGATGAATTTAAAGATATTATTGTGGCTAATGAGAAATTTGTTAAAGACAGTCAAGCAGTTCCTTATTATACGAATTCTAGTCAGTTGCCTGTTAATTTTACGCAAGATATTTTTGAGGCGCTGGATTTACAAGATGATCTTCAGATTAAATATACTGGAGGAACAGTGTTGCATTGTTTTATTGGCGAAGCTTTGCCTTCTGCTGAAGCAGTTAAAAACTTAATTAAAAAAATTGTTTCTAAATATCGTTTGCCGTATTTTACTATTACACCAACATTTTCTGTTTGTCCAAAGCATGGTTATTTGGCAGGTGAACATTTTTTCTGTCCAAAATGTGACGAAGAAATTGGGTATATTTCAAAAGAAGAAGCAATACAGCAAGCTAATCAGTTAATTAGTATGAGTTGATTTATTTCTAATTTCTAATTTTAATTTTATGAGTTCAATTAAGGAGAAAAGAACAGCATGTGAAGTTTATTCAAGAATTGTAGGTTATTTGCGACCAGTTCAGCAATGGAATGATGGAAAGCAAGCAGAATATTTTAACAGAAAAACTTTTAAAGTAGATACTGATTATTAGAAATTGATTCTGCAATATGCGGGAGAAAATTAAAAATCCTAATTATCCTATGTTTATAGGTGGTTTGCAAAAAATTAGTTTATTGGATTATCCAGGATATTTGGCGGCGATAATTTTTACGCAAGGTTGTAATTTTCGTTGTCAGTTTTGTTACAATCCCCAGCTTGTCTTGCCTATTTTGGGGGACAATTTTAAATATACTGGTTTTAATATTAATAATGACCAGTCGCAAGAAGATCGTCTTGAATATAAAGAAGATGATCTTTTTGTTTTTCTTAAGTCTCGTGTTGATAAATTAGATGCAGTAGTAATTACAGGAGGCGAGCCAACTATTCATAAGGATTTAGTTAATTTTATTATAAAGATTAAAGAGTTGGGATTTTTAGTAAAATTAGACACTAATGGTAGTAATCCAGAAATAATAAAAGAACTGATTAATAAAAAATTAGTGGATTATTTTGCTATGGATATTAAAGCGTCAAAAGAAAAATACCAGCAAGTTGTTGGCGTGCAAGTTGATTGGGAAAAAATTAAAGAAAGTGTTAAAATAATAATGACAAGTAATTTGCCTTATGAATTTAGAACAACAGTAGTGCCTGAATTTTTTGATCAGAGCGATATTCAATCTATTGGAGAATTAATTGCCGGCGCTGATAAATGGTGTTTACAGAAATTTAAAAGTAATACACAATTAGTAAATGCAGAATTTAAAAATAAGCAATCTTATTCTAATCAAGAAATGAAAGAATTTTCAGAAATAGGAAAAAAATATGTTAAAAAATGTGAAGCAAGATAGAGTTTAATTTTCAATTACGAATTACGAATCCCTGATTAAGGGTCTGTCGCCGAATACCGTATTCGGTATAAAATTCCAAATTTTTGTAAATTTTGTTAAAAACTTTTTCGCTAATATAACTATATTCCCTCAAAACTTTTTAAAAAAATTTCCTAAAAATTTGAAATTTTCTACTCAAAAGAGTATTCGGCAATAGACCTATTAAAAATTAATTTTATGGATGAAGAAATTAAAAATTTATTAGAAAAAAATTTAAAATTTACAGAAGAGATTTATATTATGACAAAAAAAATTAAATCTCATTTGGCTTTTCAACGTTTAGTTAGTGTTTTTTATTTGATTATGATTGTTGCTCCGATTATTTTAGGAATAATTTATTTACCTTCTTTAATGGGTGGAGTAATTGATCAATATAAAACTGTTTTAGATATAGATCCAAGCGACAAAACTAATCCATTAAACAGTTTAATAAAAAAATAAATGATTTTACTAATTTTGTAATTTTATGGAAAATTTAATTAAAAAGATTGAAGAATTAAGAGAAAAACTCCTAGATACGTGGAGGTTGCTTTGACATTGATAGAAGGAAATCAAAAGTTGAAATACAGAAATTAAAAATGAATGCGTTTGATTTTTGGCAAGATAGGGAACAAGCAATAAAAATTAGCAAGGGAGTGGAAGATGAAGAAAAAGAAATAGAAAAATGGGAGAATTTTAAAAAAGAAATTACTGATTTAGAACAATTAGTTGCGGAGGCAATAAGAGAAAAAGATGAATCTATTAGTGATGAAGCGCATAAAAATTACGAAGAGCTTGAAAAAAAATTTGTTGAATTAGAATTTATTGTTTTATTTTCTTCTAAATATGATCAGTGTAATGCTATTTTAGCTATTCACGCTGGCACTGGTGGAGTGGATGCGCAGGATTGGTCAGAAATTTTAGAACGAATGTATTTAAGATTTGCTGAGCAGTATGGTTGGAAAACAGAAATTATTGATCGTAATGTTGGTAATGAAGCAGGTATTAAAAGCGCTGTTTATAAAATTAGTGGCCGTTGGGTTTATGGTAATTTAAAAAGTGAAAATGGCGTACATCGTTTGGTGCGCATTTCTCCATTTGATGCTGAAAATATGAGGCATACTTCATTTGCTTTAGTTGAGGTTATCCCTGAATTACCAGAAGCCGAAACAATTGATATAAAAGATGATGATTTACGAATTGATGTTTTTCGTTCTTCAGGACCAGGAGGGCAAAGCGTTAACACGACTGATTCGGCTGTTCGTATCGTTCATAAATCAACAGGAATTACAGTAACTTGCCAGACTGAGCGTTCTCAGCATCAAAATAAAGAAACAGCTTTGAAAATTTTAAAATCAAAATTATTTAAATTGGAAGAGGAAAAAAAAGAAGAAGCAGAGGCAAAATTAAAAGGAGGTGTTCAAAAAGCAGAGTGGGGCAGGCAAGTTCGTTCTTATGTTATGCAACCTTATCAACTAGTTAAAGATCACAGGACTGATTATGAGACTTCGGATATTAAAGCTGTTTTAGACGGAGATTTGGATGGATTTATTGAAGCATATTTAAAGAAAGTCAAAAGTCTATAAAGGGTCTGTCGCCAAATACCGTATTTGGTATAAAATTTGAAATTTTCTACTCAAAAGAATATTCGGTGACAGACCCTTTATTGAAAAATTTTCTGAAATGAGTTAGGATTAAGGGGGTAATAGTGAAATTTTTTTTGTGAATAAATTTAGTTGAGTAAAATATGGTAAGTTGTTTTTAATGTAGGCGGGTGTCGTATAATGGTAGTACAAAGGTCTCCAAAACCTTTTGCGTGGGTTCGATTCCTACTACCCGCGCTATGAAGGGTCTGTCGCCGAATGCCGTATTCGGTATAAAATTCCAAATTTTTGTAAATTTTGTCAAAAACTTTTTCGCTAATATAACTATATTCCCTCAAAACTTTTTAAAAAAATTTCCTAAAAATTTGAAATTTTCTACTCGAAAGAGTATTCGGCGACAGACCCTTAAAAGAGTATTTTGCAACAGACCTTAATAGATAATGTTAGTATTTTTTTTATTATTTTAATAGAGTGTCTAGTTCTATTGGCTTTTTTTTAATTTTGCTGTATAATATAAACAATTAACAGATTAATAAAACCAACAAACTAATAAACTAATTAATTAATTTAAAATAGCCTAGTCTTTTTAAGATAGGCAAGCAAAAAATTATGTCTAAAATGACAAAGTCTCAATTACTTGAAGTGATGTCAAAAGAAGCTGGTTTGAGTAAAAAAGATGTTGGTAGTTTTTTAGAGAAATTATCAACGCTAGCGTTAAAAGAAGTAAAAAACAATGGAGAGTTCGTTTTGCCTGGTCTTGGCAAATTAGTTAAAATTAAAAGAGCAGCAAGAATGGGTAGAAACCCAGCAACTGGCGATCAGATTAAAATCGCTGCAAAGACTGTAGTTAAGTTTAAAGTAGCAAAAGCTGCTAAAGAAGCAGTCTTGTAAACTATAAAATCAATAATAAAAACACCTTGTATTTTACGAGGTGTTTTTATTATATGAAAAAGTTTTTTAGCTTTTTGGGTCTGTCGCTGAATGCTATATTCGGTATAAAATTCCCAAATTTTTGTTTGTTAAATCTTGGGTTTTTATTTCAAGATTAGTTGTTTTTAACTTGTGGTGTAGTGCTAATAATTTTGGCTTCAGGTGTAGCGCTAATAACTTTGGCTTCAACAGAGCGTTTATTACGATTGTAGACGCCTCTAGTTTTTACTATATCACCAATTATTAAATCGCTAATTATTGCTTTTTTGCCATCGCGGAAAATTTTGGTTTCATTAGTTGTATTTAATAAAACGGAATTTCTATTGGCTTTTTTTGGCAAAATTGTAATAGTGACAGCTTTGGTTGTTGTGTTAATAGCAGTTATTTGACCTAATCGCTGAGCGACCCCTAGAACTTGAATTGATTCATCTTTTATAATTTTGGCGTCAATAGAATAAAAGGGAGTATTACTTAATCCATTAATAGCAGTGCCCTTGTTTAATTTATTGTTATCAGCTAGTTTATCTAGAACATCATTATATATATTTAGTTCATTTAGAAATTCATTGACTCGTTTTTCGATTTTTTCATTGCGTTTACCAACTACATTTATTGTATCACCAACGTTCATTTCAGAAAGTAGAGCTTTACCAAAAAAGCGACGTACTAATATTGTTTTATTATCAATATTAATAGAAATTTTTGTGCCAGGCGCAATAATCGAATTATCAATACCATTGCTTTTTTTGTAAAATTTAGAAGGTAAAGCTTCAGCTTCAATCATTGTCGGTAAGCTTAGATCAGTTGGTAGGCTGATAATTTTTGCTGATATTGCGTAGTTGATTACAGGCGCTAAAAGATGGTTATTGCGACGTAGAACTGTTACATTTTTGGCTTTCCAAGTGGAAGGATTTTTGTCTTTATCATCAACAGCGCGAACGCGGATACGATCTCCGACTAATAAATTTTTTATTGTCGCTGATGTTGTTGTGCCAACGACTACTTTAGCTTTTGCTAAATTTAATGTAAAAATATTTTTTCCTAAATCTACATCAATTTTATTTTTATTAGCTTGTATTTTTTTGATTACTCCATTAATTCCTTTTTCCTTTGCCTTAAAAGATTTGTTGATAATTTTTTTAGCTTCTAATTTTCCACTGTTTAAAAATTTTTTAGCAGTGAAAGTAATTTGATCTCCAACAAGCCAATCGTTTAAATTTGTTTTTGTGTTAGCATTTGTTAATAGACTTGTTTTAGTTATTGGTACTTCTAGTACCATATCTTCTGTTTTTTTATTTTTATCAGTAGTGCGTACAACAACAGTTACGTTTTCTGCTGTTGTATCGCCAATTTCAATTATAGCGCCTGTCGTTGTGATTGTTTTTGTCGCTTCGCTAGTTGCATTATTAACCTGCGATGCATTTGTAGCTCCGATGTCTGCGATCGTTATTGCGTCTGTATTGACTTCAGTTATAACTGCTTCTACATATGGCATTGTATCTACAGGTGGATTTACTTCTTCTACCGCTAACATAGGAGCAATCGGCATAGCCACAGCGATTATTGAAAAAAATAAAACGAAACTTTTGATTTTGTGTTTCATAAAAAATTTTAATTAGTTAATAAATTATAATTAATGATATTATTCGACCTTTTAATTTTTTATTTATATTGAGTCTATTGCCAAATACCGTATTCGGTATAAAATTCCAAATTTTTGTAAATTTTGTCAAAAATTTTTTTGTTAATATAACCATATTCTCTCAAAACTTTTTGAAAAAAATTTCTTACAAATTTGAAATTTTCTACTCGAAAAAATATTCGGCGACAGATCTTATATAATAATTATACAGCAAAATAAAAAAAATAAACAATCGTTTTTTTAGATTGTTTTATAAAGTAAATTTTAAATGAATTTTAAATAATTAAATATTTCTAATTCCTTCCTCTCCATTTATCAACATATTGTCCTAAACCAAATTGGTCTAATTTATTTTTTAATTTAGTCTTGCTATGCAGATATTCTAAGACTGAAGCAAAATCTACTTCGTAGCGGTTGTTTGTTATTTTGTATTTTATAATGTTTGATTGGATTGCTCGTCTAATAGTTTTAGCTTTGACACCACCAAGAATAGCTGCCTCTGAAATAGACAGCCATAGTACATTTTCTAAGCTTTCGCCGTTGAATAATTCGAAACCAGTGCTTTTGTGTTCGGGTAATATCATCGCAGTGGTCAAAAATATAATTTAGACTTTAGTCCACAGTACTGTGGACTAAAGTATTTAGTTAAAAAGGTTAAATACCGACTTTAGTCCACGCTACTGTGGACTAAAGTCGGTATTTTAGATTAAGAGAGTTATTAATTGCATAAAGTCCACACTACTGTGGACTAAAGTCTATTAAAACATTTTTGCATACTATTTTTTAAAATGCAAGAGGGGGGGGTAGGGATTTAGAGACTAGATGAAGATTGAACGTGCGTTTAATTTTTTATTTCTAATTTTTACTTGCTTTACGTCTTAATATGTGTTAAAGTTTTGTTAAATTAAAGGCAGCTATTGGCTGTCAGTTTTTAACTTTTAGGGTCTGTCGCCAAATACCGTATTCGGTATAAAATTCCAAATTTTTGTAAATTTTGTCAAAAACTTTTTCACTAA
>JBBTVV010000134.1:0-1041 GCA_038063135.1 Patescibacteria group bacterium | reverse complement strand
TAAAAAGTTTTGAGGGAATATAGTTATATTAGCGAAAAAGTTTTTAACAAAATTTTCAAAAATTTGGAATTTTATACCGAATACGGTATTCGGCGACAGACCCATTAAACTATTTTGGGGTGGCTACTGGGAATCGAACCCAGTTCATCGGGACCACAACCCGATGTACTAACCGTTGTACTATAGCCACCATAAAAAATTTTTAATTTTCAAATAATGAGTCTGTCGCCGAATACTCTTTTGAGTAGAAAATTTCAAATTTTTAGGAAATTTTTTTAAAAAGTTTTGAGGGAATATAGTTATATTAGCGAAAAAGTTTTTAACAAAATTTACAAAAATTTGGAATTTTATACTGAATACGGTATTCGGCGACAGATCCTTAATACTCTAATTTTTAATATCTAAATAATTAAATAACTTTATAAAAATAAATTTTATCTTTCTTTGACTGAATGACTTTTGTTGCGTTAAGACCGTGAAGAGGAAATTGATAACTTATAATAACTGCTCCTGACTTACATTCTTTATTAAATTTCGCTTTCAAGCTCTCCATCATTTCCACATTGAGATAACAATAAATTAAATCTGCTCCACTTAAATTAACTTTAAACAAATTTTTCCTAATAATCTTAATTTTTTTATTAGACATTGCTGCTTGGATACTTGCTAAAAAATACGGCCAAGGAGCATTTTCAATACCGATTGCCTCTACTTCGGGAAACTTATCACAAATAGCGCGCAAGAACCCAGCATGACCGCAACCTAATTCATAAACTCTATTTCCAGGCTGCAAATTTATTTCTGCTAAAACTTTTTCTATAATTTGTAATTTAGTAGAAATAAATGGCGCATAACCATAAAAAATTATATAAAACAATTGCGTAGCCAAAAAAATAACAACAAAAAATAAAATCACAAGAATAATCAATAAAATTATTAAATACATATTTTTTAATTAGTTATTAAGGTATTCTTGAAATTTGAAAGGCTCGCCGAACGGAGCGAGATAAACCAATGAACTTTGACTTTTCATTTTTGGTG
>JBBTVV010000133.1:0-2858 GCA_038063135.1 Patescibacteria group bacterium | reverse complement strand
TTACAAAAATTTGGAATTTTATACCGAATACGGTATTCGGCGACAGACCCATTATACCACAAATTATATTTTTATTCTTTCGGTCTGTACTGCAATGCTTCTGCAATATGTGAAGTTAAAATTTTTTCTATCCCAGCTAAATCTGCAATAGTTCTAGCCAATTTTAAAATACGAAAATATGCTCTTGCTGATAAATGCATTTGCTCAACAGCATTACGCATTAAATTAACAGAAACATTATCTAACTGACAAAATTTTTTAACTATTTCTGAAGACATTTCTGAATTAGTAATAAACGGTAAATCTGCAAATCTTTTTTGTTGAATTTTTCTGGCTTGCTGAATACGTTTTTTAATAGTTTGTGAATTTTCGCTATCGCTAATTGAAGTTAATTTATCAAATTTAACACGAGGTACTTCAATATGTAAATCAATACGATCAAGAATTGGTCCAGAAATTTTTTTCTTGTAATTATTGATTTGTAATTGCGAACAAGTACAGTTTTTTTCATTATCACCAAAAAAGCCACACGGGCATGGATTACTCGCTGCTATTAAAATAAATTTAGCAGGAAAATTAAGATTACCCGCTGCTCTACTTACATGAATTACCCCATCTTCTAATGGTTGACGTAAATTTTCCAAAATTTGACGAGGAAATTCAGCAAATTCATCAAGAAATAATACGCCTCTATGAGCCAAAGAAATTTCTCCCGGTCGTGGCCACGTTCCTCCGCCAACTAAAGCAACTCCAGAAGCAGTATGATGAGGAGAACGAAAAGGTCTAGATGTTACAAGCGCTATATCAACTGGCAATTGACCTGCTATAGAATATATTTTAGTTAATTCTAAAGCTTCTTCAAGAGTCAAGTCTGGTAAAATTGATGGCATTGTGCGAGCAATTAAAGTTTTGCCTGATCCAGGAGGTCCGCTCATAAGCATATTATGAGCACCAGCAGCAGCAATTTCCATTGCGCGTTTTACATGTTCTTGCCCTTTAATATGCGCCATATCAAAAAGAATTTCAACATTAGAAAAATCAAATTCACAAGGAGCTGCTGTTTTTAATATTTTTTTTCCTTCAAGATGTTCTACTAATTCAGTTAAATTATTTATTGCAAAAACATCCAAACCTTTAACCAAATTAGCTTCTCCTGCATTTTTAACAGGCACAAAAAGCGTTTTTATTTTTTTCTTTTGTGCCATCAAAGCAATAGATAAAATACCGTTAACTGGCCTTAATTGTCCATCTAAAGCTAATTCACCAACAAAAAGACACTCAGAAAGCTCTTGTTTTACAACAATCCTATTTGTTGCCTTAAGAATACTAATAGCAATTGGCAAGTCATAACTTGGCCCTTGTTTTCTTAAATCAGCCGGAGCTAAATTAACTGTTACTTTTACTTTAGGGAATTTAAGTCCAGAATTTTTAATAGCGCTTCTAACTCGCTCTCTTGATTCAGAAACAGCCGTATCTGGCAATCCAACAATAGAAAAAAATCCTAATGGCCCGCTAGAAGTATCAGCTTCAACTTCTATAAGTTCAGCTTCTAAACCAATTACTGCTGCTGATAAAATCTTAGAAGACATACTTTAAAAATTTTTAAATTATAATATTTTGGGTCTGTCGCCGAATACCGTATTCGGTACAAAATTCCAAATTTTTGTAAATTTTGTTAAAAATTTTTTCGCTAATATAACCATATTCCCTCAAAACTTTTTGAAAAAATTTCCTAAAAATTTGAAATTTTCTACTCAAAAGAGTATTCGGCGACAGAACATTTAAATAATTTTTATATCTAATGAACTACCCCGCAGCAGAGCTGCGAGGTAAATTAGGAATTTATTGGAGGTTCAACCTCCACTTTATTTTTTCTTGTAAAAACCCCCAGCATACTCTCTTCTTGTTCGTGTAGTATAAGTTTATTTTTGCTAAAAGTAGAAACGTCCCTTATTATTTCTAACCGATGTCCTTTTTCTAATTTAAATTCAAATCCTAATTTTTTAGCTAGCTCTGTTATTTGTTCAATGCTTTCTGTGTCTTTATATAAAGGATGTATTTCTTCAAGAACTGTTTCTATCTCATCCTTTTTTTTACATTCTTTTGGGTCTGTATTTGAATTTTTTTTCAAAATATATTTCCCTTTTTCATAATCAAAAACCTTCTCATATTGTATTGATTTATAAATAGACATTGGATAAAAATATGCAACTTGATCAGTAATTCGTAACACTTCTGGAAGCTGTTCTTTTAAAAATGTTTCAAAATTCAACGAAAATTTAGGAATAGAATGTGAAACAATACTTACGCATAATGCCCTATCTTTTAATGGAATTTTAGATAGATCTGCTAAAATATATTTACTCAGCACTTTTTTAGTTGCCCTACTTATATCTTCTGAATAATCTTCGAGTGGTTCCTCCGCTTTCATATCCTTTTTTATTTCTTTGCGACAACATTCTTCATAATAAACGTCATTTAATACTTCATCCCAATAAAAAAGGTTTTTTATCGATTGTTCGTAACGATTTTTATTAGATTCATGCATTATGTCAATTGGTAAAATATTAATTCCTTGTAATTCTCCCTCTACTGAAAGAGATGAAAAGCTTGCACCTAAATCACCAATAGGTTTTTGGGATTTTTTATATATTTCTTTTAATTTTTGCCAATTTAAATTTAGCTTAGAAAAAACCTCAAAACTATGTCTGCCTCCTGAATGCATTAATTCTTTTTTTTCTAGTCTTCTTTCTATATATAGAGGTAAATTTTTATACATTTTGTATATATTTAAAATTTTAAAAATATTTTTAATTAATTTTGGCTATATAGAAAGATGTTTAGTAACGCTGCATTGT
>JBBTVV010000132.1:0-4123 GCA_038063135.1 Patescibacteria group bacterium | reverse complement strand
ATAATCAATATTCAAAAAAGCCTATTAAAAGCAATGAAGAATGGATTGCTAAAATTCCTAGTTATATTAAAAAGTATTTATCAGAAAAACATTGTAGAAATGGACTTGTTGAAAAATCTTGGAAATCAGAGCTGGCTCTGATTAAAGATTTTGGACAATTATCCCCATTGGCGCAAATTAAAAATAAGGCAATATTTAATTTAGATTCAATTATTGATGGTTTTGAAAATATAAAAGGGACAAAAGAAAATCTTGAACAATCGCAAAAAGAATTTAGCCAGTTTTCAGAAAAGATTTTAAAGATATTATCAGAGTATTAAATATACGTTTTATATTTTTTATAATTTTATTTATGATAAAAATAACCAGATTATGTAAAAGTTTTATTTACGCTTGGCGTGGATTGCGTAAAGTTTTTAAAGAAGAGCAAAATTTACGAATTCAAGCAGTAGTTGGTTTAGTGGCTTTTATTTTAGCTTGGTTTTTTCAAGTAAGTCGTTGGGAGTGGATAGTTTTAGTTTTAATAGTAATGATTGTAATTATTATGGAATTAGCAAATAGTGTTGTGGAAAGAATTGTTGATGCATTAAAACCAAGAATACATATTTATGTTAAAGAAATAAAAGATATTATGGCTGCTAGCGTATTAGTTGCTTCAATCGTTGCATTTATTGTTGGTTGTATAATTTTTTGGCCACATTTAATAAATTCACTTGGGTTTGTCGCAGAATATTCTTTCTAGTAGAAAATTTCAAATTTTTAGGAAATTTTTTTAAAAAGTTTTGATGGAATATGATTATATTAGTGAAAAAGTTTTTGACAAAATTTACAAAAATTTGAAATTTTATACCGAATACGGTATTCAGCGATAGACTCTTGGACAATTTTAAATAATTTTAGTATAATAAACTTAATTGTTCATAAGTGTATTTATATTTTAATAATTTTTTGATTTTTTGATTTTTTGATTTTTAAATAATAAAAAAATATAATAATTTTTAATATAAACTAAATAATTATTTAGATATTAAAAAGATAAGATATTATTTAAAAATTACCTGTCCCGCTTTTGCGGTGAAAAATTAAAAAATTTTTGTATTTTTATGAAAGATGATATTGTCGCTGGTTTAGATATTGGCTCTACTGCTGTTAGACTAGTTGTTGGACAACGAATGTCTTCTAATGAATCTGGAGAGCAATTGCGAATATTAGGAGCTGTTTCTGTCCCTTCAGAAGGAATAAATAGGGGAGTTGTTAACAGCATTGAAGATACTACTTCAGCTATTTCTGCTTGTTTAGAAAAAGCGGAAAGATTAATTGGGGTATCTGTTTCTAATGTTTGGGTTGGTATTAATGGACCAAATTTGAAGTGTGAAAAAAATCATGGTGTTGTGGCAGTAGGCAGAAGTGATAATGAAATTACTGAAGATGATGTTGAGCGAGCTGTTGAAGCTGCTCAGGCTCTAGCAGTTCCGCCAAACTATGAAATTCTTCATGTTATTCCTGTTAAATTTACTGTTGATAATCAAGAGGATATTAAAGATCCGCTAGGGATGACCGGCGTGCGATTGGAAGTAGAGATTTTAATTATTCAAGGACTGTCTAGTCAAATTAAAAATTTAACTAAAGCTATTTATCGCACTGGTTTGGAAATTGAAGATTTGGTTTTGTCGCCATTAGCTGCTTCTGAAGTGGTTATTGGTCATAAGCAAAAAGAGTTAGGCGTAGCTTTAGTTAATATCGGCGCTTCTACAACGAGCTTGGCTGTTTTTGAAGAAGGGGAACTTTTGCATGCAGCTGTTTTGTCAATAGGATCAGAACATATTACCGCTGATGTGGCGATTGGCTTAAGGTGCCCTATAAATTTAGCTGAAAGAATTAAAATAGAGCATGGCTATGCTTGCGCAGAGCAATTTACTAAGAAGGACGAAATTGATATTAGTGATTTAGCTAAAGAAGAAAATGTAAGTGATGAAACAATGGTGATTTCTAAAAAATATGTTGCTGAAATTATTGAAGCTCGGGTTGAAGAGATTTTTGAGAAAATTGATAACGAATTAAAAAAGATTGACCGTTCTGGAATGTTGCCGGGTGGTATTTTTTTAATTGGCGGCGGGTCTAAATTATTGGGATTAATTGATATGGCAAAAAATAGTTTGCGTTTACCAGTTTGTCTTGGCACTAACAGAAATATTACAGCTACTATAGATAAAATTAATGATACTACATATTTAACGGCTTTAGGATTAATGACATGGGGTAATAAATTAAGTAAAAGTAAACATGGATCAAAAAGAGGAAGCAAAGGAATTATTGGTAATGTAATTAAAAAAATAAAACAACGTTTTAGCTCATTAATTCCTTAAATTTTATTGAATCAGGAATTAAGAATAATGCTACTTGATATATTTTTAGTTGTAGATTACAATAATAATGTGAATTTATAGTTTATAATTCATAATTCATAATTTACACTATATATGGCAGAAGTAAAACCAGTAGTAGAAACATTTGCTAAGATCAAAGTTATCGGCGTTGGTGGTGGTGGCGGTAGCGCTGTTAATAGGATGATTGAATTTGGCATTAGAGGTGTTGAATTTATTGCTGTTAATACAGATGTTCAGGCTTTGCATTATAATAAGGCTAGTAAAAAAATTCATATTGGTAAAACTATTACTCGTGGGTTAGGCGCTGGTATGAATCCTGAGTTGGGTAGACAGTCAGCAGAAGAATCGCAAAATGATCTCAGAGATGCATTAAAAGATGTTGATATGGTTTTTGTAACCTGTGGATTGGGCGGTGGCACAGGTACAGGAGCTTCGCCAATTATTGCTGAGATTGCTCGTGATTTAGGCGCTTTAACTGTGGCAGTTGTAACTAAACCGTTTGCTTTTGAAGGAGCGCAAAGAAAAAATATTGCTGAACGTGGTTTAGCAGAATTGTCTGATAAAGTTGATACTATTATTACTATTCCTAATGATAAATTATTACAAATTATTGATAAAAAAACGTCGCTTTTAGACGCTTTTACAGTTGTTGATGAAATTTTGAGACAAGGCGTTCAGGGTATTTCAGAATTAATTACAATACCTGGATTAATTAATGTTGATTTTGCAGATGTTAAAGCAGTAATGTCAAATGCTGGTAGTGCTTTAATGGGAATTGGTCAGGCTAGTGGAGAAAATAAGTCTATTGAAGCCGCTAAGGCTGCCATTAGTTCGCCTTTGCTTGAAATGTCTATCGAAGGCGCTTGCGGAATTTTATTTACTATAGTTGGCGGTCCGAATTTGTCTATGCATGAAGTTAATGAGGCTGCTAAAATTATTACTTCTTCAGCTAATGAAGATGCAAAAATAATTTTTGGTGCTGTTATTGATGATAAATATAAAGATGAAATTAAAATAACAGTTGTTGCAACTGGCTTTGATGGTCGTAAAATTGGAGTAAGTGAAACAATATCTAATGAAAGAGCATATATTCCAAATGTTTTTATCAGTGCAGAAGAAGATAAAGAAAAATGGGAGATTAAGAAAAAGAGCAAAGTTTCTTCTTTAAAACAAGCTCAAGCTGAACCAGCGCAAAAAAAAGGCCCAGAGTCAGACGAAGAAGATGAATTAGGAATTCCCGCGTTTATTAGGAAAAAAATGATGTAAGGTAAAATGATTTTAGATTTATATTTTAATATGTTTGAAATTATTGAGAAAGATAAAAATTTAGAGTTTAAGAACATTGATTATGAAATAATTTTTAGTAATATAGAAGGTGTAAAATTGTGTGTTAATCTTATAAGAATTGATGATATTGATGATTGGAATTTAATAGGAATAAAAGTCAATATTATAGCTATAGCCATAGAGAATCATGCGCATACTGGCAATTTATGCGATGAAACAGAAGAAATAAAATATTTAATTCAATTTCCAAATTGCGAACAAGAGCTTTTGTCAAAAGAAGATATTAATAAAAAACTTAAAGCCTTGATCAGTCTTAAAAAATAATAAATTTTTTATAAATTCCACTGACTAAATCGGTGGTTATTTCTTTTATGTGATTATTTTTTTGTTAAAAGGGTCTGTCGCCGAATACGGTATTCGGTATAAAATTCCAAATTTTTGTAAATTTT
>JBBTVV010000131.1:0-1353 GCA_038063135.1 Patescibacteria group bacterium | reverse complement strand
TAATTAATTTTAAAAAAATATAGCTAAGTATACATGTTATGAAAATCGCCCAGATTATTTGTACTTTTCCACCTTATAAAGGAGGAATGGGGAACGTTGCTTATAATTTTTCTAAAGGATTGGCTGATTTTGGTCATGATGTTTCTGTATTTACGCCTGATTATTCTATAAAGAATAATGAAGATAATTTTTTTAATGATTCAAAATTAAATTTTAAAATTGTAAGATTAAAACCTTTTTTTAAATATGGCAATGCTGCTTTTATTCCTCAGCTTTTTTGGAAATTGGATGATTACGATATAGTACATTTGCATTATCCATTTTTTGGCGCGACGAAAATTATAATTTTATTAAAATTATTTTTTAGAAAAAAATTCAAATTAATAGTTCATTATCATATGGATGCTAATGCTCATGGTTTTAAAGGATTAATTTTTAAATTAAGTAATTTTTTAATTTTGCCTATTTTATTGTGGCAGGCGCAAATTATAACCTGCGCTTCTTTTGATTATATTAAGCATTCTCAAGTTGCCAATTATTATAAAAAACATGCAAAAAAATTTCGTCAGATTTTATTTGGCGTTGATTTAAAACAATTTGCGATTCAATCAATTACTACTCAAGAAAAAAATCAAAAAACTATTTTATTTGTTGCAGGACTGGATAAAGCGCATCATTTTAAGGGTTTGGAAAATTTGTTGCAAGCAATAAAAATTTTAAAACTCAATCCTCCTGGCCACATTAAATACAATCCTTCTAACTCCATTTATCAAGGGGGCATTAATCAAGGTGGTAAGCTTAAGTTTAATTTAGTTGTTGTTGGAGAAGGGGATTTAAAAGATTATTATAAAGATTTAGCTAAAGATTTAGAAATAGATGAAATTGTTAATTTTCTTGGTCAAGTTGATAATAATAAATTAGTTGATTATTATAATTATTGCGATGTTTTTGTTTTACCTTCTGTAAATCAGTCAGAGGCTTTTGGTTTGGTGCTTTTGGAAGCTATGGCTTGCGCTAAGCCTGTTATTGCTTCAAACTTACCGGGAGTTAGAGATGTTTTTAAAAATAATATTCAAGGTTTATTAATTAATCTGGGAGATATTTACGATTTGGTAGAAAAATTAGAAATTATTTTAACTAATGATAAGCTAGCAAAACAAATGGGTCAAGCTGGTCGAAAATTAGTTGAAGATAAATATACTTGGGAAAAAGTTGCGAGAAGGTTGAGTCTAATTTACGTAATTTAGTAAAACCTCTTTATCGCTGCTTAACTCCACAAACATAATTTATACTTTATTGTTTATGATTTTCACACTAATATTACTTAGATGGTCTGTCGCCGAATATCGTATT
>JBBTVV010000130.1:0-3811 GCA_038063135.1 Patescibacteria group bacterium | reverse complement strand
ATTAAGCCTCAAGAAAAAATTGCTTTAATCGGACCTTCTGGCGCGGGCAAAACAACAGTGATTAAATTATTGTTAAGGATGTGGGATTTAACAGGCGGTCAAATTTTTATTGATGGTCAAGATATTTCTCAAATTACTCAAAAAAGTTTATGGGAAAATATTAGTTTAGTACCTCAAGATCCAATTTTATTTCACAGAACTTTAATGGAAAATATTCGTTATAGCAAACAAGAAGCAACTGATGATGAAGTAATAAAAGCTGCTAAATTAGCGCATTGCCATGAGTTTATTGGTAAAACCATTAATGGTTATAATACTTATGTTGGAGAAAGAGGAATTAAACTTTCTGGCGGTGAGCGTCAGCGAGTAGCAATCGCTCGAGCGATTTTACGCAATGCGCCAATTTTAATTTTTGATGAAGCAACTTCTAGTCTTGATTCTGAATCAGAATATTTAATCCAAGATGCTTTAGATAAATTAATGAAAAATAAAGTAGTAATAACTATTGCTCATCGCCTTTCTACAATTAAAAAAATGGACAGAATTATTGTTATTGATGATGGGAAAATTATTGAAGAGGACACGCATTTAGAATTAATTAAAAAAGAAAAAGGTATTTATAAAAAACTTTGGGAATTACAAGCAGGCGGATTTATTTAATAAAGGTCCATTTCATTATTAAATTTTAAAGATAAATAAAAATAAAATAAATAAAATTTATGTTAGAAATTAAAAGCCCTTATGGCATAAGACCTATTGATAATATAGACAAACTTCAACGCGCTAAAGAAGAAGAACCAAAAAATAACATATTTAAAAAAATATTAAATACAAAGATAAGAGAACAAAAAGAATCGTCAGATCGACGTCATTGCCCTCTACCAGGCGGTAAATTTGATTTTAAAGCATAACCATTAATTGATTTTTATAAATGACAAATTTAAAAAAGGAAAAATTTATTATAATTGATGGCAACGCATTGATTCATCGCAGTTTTCACGCTCTACCACCGTTAATCATTAAATCAGGGGAAATGGTTAATGCTGTTTATGGTTTTACAACTGTGTTGTTAAAAGCTTTAAGAGAATTTCAACCAAAATATATCGCATTAACCTTAGATCGCAAAGAAAAAACTTTTCGGCATAAACAATATGATAAATATAAAGCTAATAGAATAAAAGCTCCTGATGAACTTTATGCGCAAATTCCAAAAGTTAAAGAAATTACGCAAGCTTTTAATATACCAATTTTTGAATTAGCAGGTTATGAAGCAGACGATTTAATCGGAACTCTAACAAAAAAAGTTGATGGCTCTGTTGAAAAAATAATTGTTACTGGCGATTTAGACGCTTTACAATTAATTGATGAACATACAAAAGTTTTTACAATGAAACACGGTTTAGCAGACTCTATTTTATATGACATTGAAGCTGTAAAGCAAAGATATGGCTTATCTCCTAAACAAATAATTGATTTTAAATCTTTACGTGGCGATCCTTCTGATAATATTCCAGGAGTTAAAGGTATTGGAGAAAAAACAGCCATTGAATTATTGCAAAAGTTTGAAACATTAGAAAAAATATATGAATATGTAGAACGAGTCAAAAGTCAAAAGTCAATAAAGTCAAAAGTCCATAAAGCCTATAAAGTTGAAAGTGGTGGGGAAATTAGAGAAAGAATATTAGGATTGCTTACGCAATATAAAGAAGATGCATTTTTAAGCAAAGAGTTGGCTACAATTAAATGTGACGTGCAGTTTGAATTTAAATTAAACGATGCTAATTTTGGTTCTTTTGATCGTGAGAAAGTTGCTAAATTATTTAGTAATTTTGAATTTAATTCATTATTACCGCGACTATATAATTTAAACAAACAGGCTGAACAAACTGATGAAATAATGGATAAATTTGCTAGAAATAAAACAATGTTTAAATATCATTTAATTAATAGTGATGATAAATTTGAAGAATTTTTTAAACAATTAAACAAACAAAAAGAATTTGTTTTTGACACAGAAACAAGCAACTGCGATCCCATCAATGCAGAATTATTAGGCATTAGTTTTTCATGGAAAACAGGCGAGGCATACTACATAGAAGTTAAAAGTCAAAAACCAAAAGTTAAAAGTTTGGATTTATTTAATTACAATTTAAAAACTGAAAATCAAAATTTTTTAGACAATAAATGGATAAAAAAATTAAAACCGATATTTGAGGACGGGGAAATAAAAAAGTATGGGCATAATATTAAATATGATATTGAAGTTATGATTAACTTAGGAGTTGAAGTTAATGGAGTTGCTGGCGATAGTATGATTGCTTCTTATTTATTAAATCCGGGTAGTAGAAAACATAATTTAGATATAGCAACTTTTAATGAATTTAATTTTCAAAAAATTACTAAAAAAGATCTGCTGGGCGATGGTAAAGATAAGATTAATTTTAGTGAAGTTCCTTTAAATAAACTTTGTCTTTATTCTTGTGAAGACGCTGATTTTACTTTTAGATTAATTAAAAAATTGACATCAAAACTTAAAGAAGAAAAACTAATTAAATTATTTTTAGAAATAGAAATGCCGTTAGTTGAAGTATTAGCGCAAATGGAAATTAACGGCATTAAAATTGATAAAGAATTTTTAGCTAAAATTAAAATAAAAATTGATAAAAAAATTAATCAGTTGACTGAAGAAATTCATCAATTAGCTGGTGAAAAATTTAACATTAATTCTACTCAGCAATTAAGAAAAATATTATTTGAAAAATTAGAAATTCCAACTGCTGGCATAACTAAAACCAAAACTGGTCTGTCTACTGGAGCTGATGAATTAGCTAAATTAAAAGAGCAACATCCAATAATTATTTTAATTCAAGAATATCGCGAGTTAGCCAAACTTTCTTCAACATATATTGAAGCTTTACCTAAATTAGTTAATTTTAGAACAGGTCGTATTCATACTAGTTTTAATCAAGGCATTACTGCAACAGGCAGATTATCTTCTACAGAACCAAATTTACAAAATATTCCTGTTAAAACTGAATTGGGCAGAGAAATCAGACAGGCTTTTGTTTCTGACGCAGGTTATCAATTATTATCATTAGATTATTCGCAAATTGAATTGCGTTTAGCGGCGCATCTATCAGGCGACAAAAAAATGATTCAAGCTTTTCAGGAAGGCGCTGATATTCATAAAGCAACAGCAGCTGGTATTAATGAAGTTGCTTTATCAGACGTAACTCCAAAAATGCGACAACAAGCTAAAGCAATTAATTTCGGAATTCTTTATGGCCAAGGACCTCACGGTTTAAGTCAAAATGCTAATATTCCATACAATAAAGCTAAAGAATTTATTGACCAATATTTTAAAGTTTATCAAGATGTTAAAATTTTTTTAGATAAAACAATTGAATCAGCGCGAGCGCAAGGTTATGTTGAGACATTATTTAATAGACGTCGCTATTTGCCTGAAATTAATTCTTTAGCATTGCAGGTTAAAAAAACAGCTGAACGTATGGCAATTAACGCGCCAATTCAAGGCACTGCCGCAGATATTATAAAAATTGCTATGATTAAAGTAAAAGAAATGATAGATAAAAAATATTCAACTGGCGAAATAAAAATGCTCTTGCAAGTTCATGATGAATTGCTTTTTGAAATTAAAAATGATTTAATAGCTGAAGTAACAAAAGAAATTAAAGAAATTATGGAACAAGTTATTAGATTAAAAGTTCCATTAATTACAGAAGCTAAGATTGGAAAAAATTGGGGGGAGATGAGGGAAATTAAAAGTTAAAAGTGTAAAGTTAAAAGTTAT
>JBBTVV010000129.1:0-11054 GCA_038063135.1 Patescibacteria group bacterium | reverse complement strand
TTTACAAAAATTTGGAATTTTATACCGAATACGGTATTCGGCGACAGACCCATAATTACAAAATTCTAAATTTCTCTAAAATTTCTGGGTTTTCCATTTGAGCTTGAGCAACTTCTTTTGTAATTATTTTATTCTTATATAATTTTTCAAAATTTCTATCTAAACTGACCATTCCTTCTCTAGCGCTAGTTTCAATTACTGTTTTAATTTGAGCAACCTTATTTTCTCTTATTAAATTTGATATTGCTGGAGTATTTAATAAAATTTCACGAACTGCTATTCTACTTCCGTCTATTTTAGGAACCAAACGTTGAGAAATAACCGCTGCCAAAGTTATAGATAATTGCATTCTAATTTGCGTTTGCTGATGAGGCGGAAAAATATCTATTATACGATCGATTGTCTGTGAAGCGCTATAAGTATGCAATGTCGCAAAAACTAAATGTCCTGTTTCAGCTAAAGTAATTGCAGTAGCAATAGTTTCTAAATCGCGCATCTCACCCACCATAATAACATTTGGATCCTGCCTTAAGGCATGTTTTAAACCTTCAGAAAAACTTACCATATCTGACTCCAATTGTCGCTGAATAACAAGGCTCTGTTTTGGCTTAAAAATATATTCAATCGGATCTTCTAAAGTAATAATATTACATTTTTGATTTTCATTAATATGATTAATCATGGCAGCCAGCGCAGTTGACTTGCCACAACTAGTTGGGCCTGTAACTAAAATAAAACCTTGTTTAAGCTTCAATAGTTCATACATTATTTTAGGCATATCCATTTCCTCCATTGTAGGCATCTTATTGCTAATTAATCTAGCAACTATACCAATATTACCTTTTTCAAAATGCAAATTAATTCTAAATCTTGATCCATCACCATCATTCACTCCAATATCCAGTTCTTTATATTTTAAAAATTTATTTTTTTGCTCCTCAGTTAATAATCCGTCAACAATCTGTTCCATATCTTTTTTAGTCAAAACCTTTTGCCCTTTAATTTCATTCAACTCACCATCAATGCGCAAAAAAGGCAAAGAACCAACAACTAAATGAAGGTCAGATGCTTTTTCTTTAGCAGTAATAGCAAATAATTCACTAATAACCATAAAAAATTTAGAATTAAGAGATAAAAATTACCAACCTTTTTCTTTTAAACCAGCGCTGGCTGCTTCAACTTGAGCTTCTTGTTTTGACGAACCTTTGCCACGAGAAATTAATTCTTCATTTAAGTATAAACCTACTTCAAAAATTTTATTATGATCAGGACCAGCCTCACTCAATACTTTATAATTAGGAGTAATACCTATTAGCTCTTGCGCTTTTTCCTGAAAACTTGACTTAGGATCAAGATAAAGATGATTAATTAAAATATTATCAAGTCTAGATAAAACCACTCTCTTAATAAATTTTTTACTAATATCAATGCCTTGATCAAGATAAATTGCGCCAATCAACGCCTCCATGGCATTAGCCAAAATACATTGACGCGCTTTAGAATTTTTATCCTTAAATTCTCCCTTTGATAAATAAAGATATTTCTCAATATCCAGATCCTGCGCTATTTCAGATAATATTTTATAATTAACCAAACTAGCGCGCCAATTAGTTAAATCACCTTCAGGAGTATCTGGAAATTTATTAAACAAATACTCAGTAACAACTATTTCCAAGACAGCATCACCCAAAAACTCCAAACGTTCATTATGGTTTAATTCAAAATCAGGATGTTCATTTAAATAAGAGCGATGAATTACCGATTGATGCAATAAATCGATATTTTTAAATTTTACTTCCAGTATTTCTTCAAACTTAGAAAAATCTTTCATAGTAACAAAATTTGAAATTTGTAATTGGAAATTTTCAAAAAAATTACCGACAACAAATGGCAAATTATTTTAATTATTTAAATAATTAATCCACTAAAACTAATTTTTATAACTTTACGGGTCTATCGCCGAATACCGTATTCGGTATAAAATTCCAAATTTTTGTAAATTTTGTTAAAAACTTTTTCGCTAATATAACCATATTCCCTCAAAACTTTTTAAAAAAATTTCCTAAAAATTTGAAATTTTCTACTCGAAAGAGTATTCGGCGACAGACCCTTAACCGATTTTTTTTAGAGCTAGCATAATAGCTATACCCAAGAGGATCGTTAAGAGTTGTAATAGTGATTTTTTAATAGAGGTGTCTTTTTTTAATTCAGGGATTAAGTCGGCTGTTGCAATATAAATAAAACCGCCTGCTGTGAATGGAATAATAAAAGTAATGAAATTATTTATTTGCGCGCCAATAATTAAAATTAATAATGCGCCAAAAATTGCGAAACTAGCTGAAATAAAGTTTAAAAAAAGAGCTCTAGTTTTATTATAACCTGCATGTAATAAAATTCCAAAATCTCCAATTTCTTGCGGTATTTCGTGCGCAATAACAGCTAGGGTTGTTGTTATGCCTAGTTGAGGGTTTATTAAAAATGATCCAGCAATAATCATTCCATCAATAAAATTATGTAATCCATCGCCAATAAGATTCATTAATCCAACTGGATGTGGGTGATTTGGAGTTGTTGATAAATGACAATGTCGCCAATGAATAATTTTTTCTAAAATAAAAAATACTAAAATTCCAGCTAATAACCAGAGCCAAATAGCTATATCCTCTTTATTATTTTCTAAAGCCTCTGGCATCAAATGAAGAAAGCTATCACCAAGTAATGTTCCAGCAGAAAGGCTTACTAAAAACATTATTAAATTTTGTAATTTTTTTTCTGAAATGTTGAAAGTTAAAACCCCAATAAAGGATAATAAAGAAACTATTATTACGCTTATTAATGAATAAAAATAAATTTGAACCATGTTAAAAAATTAAAAGTTTATAAAGTTTATAGGGTCTGTCGCCAAATACTCTTTCGAGTATAAAAATTTGGAATTTTATACCGAATACGGTGTTCAGCGACAGACCCCTATAAAGTTAGATTTTAGTTTAACATAAATTTTTGCTTTGACCAAATTGTTTTTTTGAATTACGGGTGTGTCGCCAATTAATCCAATCTAACTAACAAAAAAACAACCGCCAGGTCGTGAGTTATGCACTTTTTTTCTATTGAATAATCATAATGTTTATGCTAAAGTTAGAATATAAATAACTAATTATTAAGCATAAATATATGGTAAAAATTGAACCAAAAACAATTAAAATGATTACAACAACAGAAGAAGAATTAATTGAAAAAATGATTAGCGAAAAACATGCATTTCGAAAATTAAATAATGTTATTGATTTTGAAAAATTAATTTCTCCATATAGAGAATTGTATTCATCTATTGGCGCTGAAGGTGTTGATGTTATTAAGGGTCTGTTGCCGAATACCGTATTCGGTATAAAATTCCAAATTTTTGTAAATTTTGTTAAAAACTTTTTCGCTAATATAACCATATTCCCTCAAAACTTTTTAAAAAAATTTCCTAAAAATTTGAAATTTTCTACTCAAAAGAGTATTCGGCAACAGACCCTTGATAAGATAATGGCAGGAATGTTATATTTAAGATATAATAAAAAATGTTGAATAAATTTAGTTGTTAAGGGTCTGTCGCCGAATACCGTATTCGGTATAAAATTCCAAATTTTTGTAAATTTTGTCAAAAACTTTTTCGCTAATATAACCATATTCCCTCAAAACTTCTTGACAAAATTTCCTAAAAATTTGAAATTTTCTACTCAAAAGAGTATTCGGCGACAGACCCTATTTAGAATTTTTAAATAATATTCTATTTTAATCTTGCTTAATTACTTAAATAACCAGAAAATATAGACACATTAATTGACCAATCAATAGGAATTAAAAAATTGTAAGAAACATTTAGCATAATAACTGCTACAGCTATATATAAAAAAGTAGTAAAAAAAGTAGTAACATTTAAAGAACCAAACCTTATCATATGATAAATTGCTATTAAACTAAAAATCAGCCAAACAGCTAAAAAAAATAAATAGATTATTAAAAGAAAAAAAAGAGGAAAGGCCATAAAATTAATTTTACATTTTAAATTTTCAAACAATTTTCAATAAATTTAAAAAAACAAATTTTAAAATTATAATTTAGAAATTGGTTTTCTCTCCAAATGTCTATAAGCAAGATCTGTCACAATTCTTCCACGTGGCGAACGATCTAAAAAACCCAATTGCATTAAATATGGTTCATAAATTTCTTCAATAGTAGCCACATCTTCACCTGTCGCGGCAGCAATAGTATTTAAACCAACTGGACCACCATTAAATTTATCAATAATAACTTCCATAATTTTTCTATCAATCCAATCTAATCCCAAATTATCAACTTCTAATAAATTAAATGCTGCTTGACATATTTCATTATTTATTTTGCCATCACCCTTAACTTCACAATAATCTCTTACCCTTTTCAATAACCTATTAGCTATACGCGGAGTTCTGCGCGAACGATTAGCAATCTCTGATTCTGATGTTTTGTCTAAATTAATACTTAAAATTTTAGCGCTACGACAAATAATTTTTTCTATATCTTCTGGTTCATAGAAATTTAAATGATAAGTCATACCAAAACGATCGCGTAATGGCGAAGATAATAAACTAATTTTAGTGGTTGCGCCAATAATTGTAAATCGTGGCAAATCAATTCGTAAAATACGCGCAGAAGGACCTTTTCCAATAATAATATCCAAAGCGTGATCCTCCATTGCTGGGTAAAGAATTTCTTCAATAACTTTATTTAAACGATGGATTTCATCAATAAATAAAATATCACCTTCATTTAAATTAGTTAAAATAGCTGCTAAATCTCCTGCTTTTTCAATAACAGGACCTGAGGTTATTTTAATATGAGAATTAAGTTCATTTGCAATAACATATGCTAAAGTTGTTTTACCTAAACCAGGAGAACCATAAAGTAAAACATGTTCAATTGATTCACCTCGTTTTTGCGCTGCTGCAAGAAAAATTCGTAAATTTTCTTTTATTTTATTTTGGCCAACAAA
The DNA here is from genome assembly GCA_038063135.1 of Patescibacteria group bacterium. Lineage (GTDB taxonomy): Bacteria > Patescibacteriota > Patescibacteriia > Patescibacteriales > GWC2-42-12 > JAHITL01. The sequence goes on along the minus strand of JBBTVV010000129.1, from coordinate 6,037 downwards.
TTCATCTAATTTTTTTGGTCGCAAAGTAATTTCCAATGCTTTATCTTCATTAGTCTCTTTATTTGCCACTATTCTTTGAATTAAACTATCTGTCATATTCTTTATTTTATCATAATCATAATTTATCATTATCACTATGCTGTTCTAATAATTTTGATAACTCTTCTGGTATTGGTTCAATATTTAATATTAAATCTCCAGAGTTAATATTTTTCAAAGCTTTTTCTAAAAGATTATAATAGTTTTTTATTACTTCTTCTATTCTTTCTTTTTTAACTATACCTAAAGTATCTAAAGTTTTTTTCTCATTTCTATCTACTTCATCTGTTTCTCTTTTTTCACAATTTGGAAATTTATTTTTCAAATCTTCTAAAAAATTTTCTAATATTTTTTTATCATCTTCTTTTTTTTCTTCTTTTTCTTTTTTACTCACGCTAATTCCTCCTTGAACTCCTCCTACTTCAGAATCTCTTAAAAATAATGCGCATCTTGCGGCTATTATTAATTTTTCTAATTCATCTATATTTTTTTCTTCTTTTTCTAATTCTTCTTTTTCTTTTCTTAAAAAAAATATATATTTCTTCAGAGACAGCATTTGCAAATTACTTATAACAAATACTTCCTGCCAAAAAGAATCTAATTTATCAAAACCAATATAATTTTTTTCTAATTCTTCTTTTGTTATTTTTTTTTCTTTTTCTAATTCTTCTTTTACATTCGATTCATTTTTAGAATCTGGATTACTTATTTGCATAAGATTTTTCCATAAAAAATAATTATCTTTCATATTTTTGTTATAATAATTATTAAATTAAACTTTAATTACTACTGGTAAAACCATTGGTCTTCTTTTAATTTGACCAAAAAGAAATTGTCCGATATCATTTCTGATTTTATTTTTTATGTAATCATCATCAACTGGAACTTTTGGAATATGATCTTTTACTATTTTTTTAACTTTCATACGAGTTTTCTGAATTAATTCTTTGTTTTCTTTCATATAAATAAACCCTCTAGAAATAATATCAGGATTTCCAATCGGATCTCCTGTTTTAGAATCAATAGTAACAATAATAACAATCATTCCATCTTCTGCCATAACTCGTCTATCGCGTAAAACAATATTAGAAACATCTCCGACCCCCAAGCCATCAACCATAATATAATTAGTCGGCACTTTTTCGCTAGTTAACTTACCAATAACAATATTTTGATTATTCTTTACAAATTCTATTACTTGACCATTGTCAGCAACAAAAATCTTTTGCTTACTAATTCCAACTTGCTCGGCTAATTCAGCGTGCGCTTGTAACATATAATGATTAGCTTCAATCGGCATAAAATGCTCTGGTTTTATCAATCGCATCATTAATTTTAAATCTTCTTGCTTTGCATGACCACCAGCATGAATGTCCATCATTTCATAATTAATAACTCTAGCTCCTTGTCTTACCATTGAATCTCTTAAAGTCTGAATCGTTCGTTCATTTCCAGGAATAACAGAAGAAGAAAAAATAACAGTGTCTCCTGATTTAAGACTTATATTACGATGTTCTCCATTAACCACTCTTACTAAAAAAGCTCCATTTTCTCCTTGCGCGCCTGTGCCTAAAACAATAATTTTATTATCTGGTATTTTACTTAACTCATAATCTTCAGCTAATATTTTTGGATTAAATTTTAAATAACCTATTTGCTGAGCGATCTCCACATTGTTATTCATACTTCTTCCCTGCAAAAAAACTCTACGATCAAATTTTTCAGCTAGTTCAAAAATCTTTTGAACACGACTTAATTGAGAAGCAAAGGTGCCAATAATTATTCTGCCTTCAAGCTTTTCAAAAATTTTACTCATTTCATCACCAATAGAAGATTCTGAAACCTGATAGCCAGGATGTGTTGCGTCAGTAGAATCAGACATTAAAAGTAAAACTCCCTTACCTCCAATCTGAGCTATTCGATTTAAATCAGCTGGCTTATCATTAACAGGAGAATAGTCTATTTTAAAATCGCCAGTATGAATGACTGCCCCAATTGGAGTATTAATAATAGTAGCAAAACAATCAGGAATTGAGTGATTAACTCGCAAAAATTCTATTCTAAAATTTTTACCAAGTTGCAAACTTGTAGTTTCATCAACTTCTGTAATAGCTAATTTAGGACAAAGACTAAATTCTTCAACTCTTTTTCTAACAATACCTGCTGTTAATTTACCCATAAACATTGGTGGATTGCCTATTTTACCCATTAAATGCGGAATACCACCGACATGATCCATATGACCATGAGAAATAATTACACCCTTAATCCAATCTTCTTTTCCTTCTAAATATGAAACATTAGGAATAATATAATCAATCCCAGGCATATCCTCTTCTGGAAATTGCATTCCCATATCAATAATTATTATCTCTTTATTATATTCTAAAAGAGTCATATTACGACCGACTTCTTCTAACCCGCCCAAAACCATCACTCTTAATTTTTCACTATTAATTAGCTCCCCAGTATTAACTGAGATAGCGCTAGATGAATTAGTCTTAAATCTATCTTCACTAATCTGATCTCTGAACTTTGATTTATACTTAGTAATCATAATTTTTTATTTATTTAATTAATTTATTTTATTTATCTTATGTGTCTGTCGCTGAATACCGTATTCGGTATTCAGCGACAGACACCTTATTTTATTCGTGCCGAAAAGAGGACTTGAACCTCCACGGGATTGCTCCCATAACGCTCTGAACGCTACGTGTCTACCAATTTCACCATTCCGGCGAATTCTCAGACAAACATTAAGAGTTGAGATTGGCATGAAATGAGAATACCTAATTTAACATTATTCGTTATTTCCAAACTATTTTTTTACCAGTTTTAATATACCATTCACTTATATTAGAAAAACGATCATAAGGCATTAAAATGTTTTTGCCAGAGAATCCCTTAACTTGCTTAGATTGAACATAAGTATAGCTTGGACTATAAAGAAAAATAGCAGGAACGTCTTCCGATATTATTTTTTGAAATTCAACATATTTATCACGTCGTATCTTTTCATCATTAATTAATCTGGCGTCCTCTAATAATTTATCAACTTCTTTATTTGCATAATCAGAAATATTTAAACCAACTTGACCAATTTGCGATGAATGCCAAAAAGCATAAGGATCAGGATCGGCGCCAACTAATTCGCTGTAAAGCAACGCTGAAAAAGATCTTCGCCTAATAATTTCTGATTGAACTTTATTGCTTGAGCCTAAATTAACTATCGTCTTAACATTGGCTAACTGCCAAAAATTAGATATTTCTTCAGCCACTTTAGCATATTCAGGTGTATCAACTGTAGTTAATTCAACTATCAAATAATTCCCACCCTTAACTCGCCACCACCCCGCTCCCAAAGATATTTTTTCTTCTGCTTTTTTTCTAATTACCTCACTAGTTGAAGTTGCCTTTATTTCTAAATTAGCTTGATCAATTTCCTCTTGACTAATTTTTATTTTTTTCCAACCAGCTTCATCTAATAACATAGTAGTTGTAGCTATGCTATAATAATATTTTTTTATGTCACTTTTATAAGCAAAACTTTCTGGCAAAATCGGCCCATCAATTACCAAAGCATTTTGCTCGTCAACAGCGGCTATTATTTTATTTTTATCTAATGCAAAAGCCAACGCCTGACGAACCTTTTTATCAGATAAAGCAATATTAATCTTAGAATTTAAAAATATAGCAGTTAATTGTGGCAATCTTAACTGAAAAGAATTAAAAGAATCTTTAGCAACAACTTCTTTCTTGTATTGTGTTGGTAAAAAACTTATTCCATTAATTAAATTATTATTAAACGCTGAAATTAATTCTGGAAAACCAGCAAAAAATTTAAAAATTATTTTATTTATAAATGGCTTTTTGCCATAATAACTATCATTTTTTGATAAAGTATATGATCGAATATTGCCTGAATTATCCTTGACCGATGATTCGGCTTTGTAAGGACCAGAGCCAATCGGTTGTAAATTTAATTCTGCCAAATTAGCTGATCCAGGATCAATCTGTTGCCATAAACTTTCAGACAAAATACCAAAAGTTAATAAATCCAAAAAACCAGCATAAGGCTCAGATAAAATAAATTTAATAGTATTATCATCAACCTCGTCTAGCTCAACTCCAATAAAACTTGATCGTAACATTGACTTATATTGAATATCTTTAATGGAATTAAAAGTAAAAATTATATCATTTATTGTCAATGGACTATTATCATGCCATTTAACGCCGGATCTAATTTTGATAGTATAACTTTTTCCATCTGGACTTACTTCATAATTCTCTACTAAATCATTAATCAATTTTCCATTTTTATCTCGTTTAAATAATGAAGAAAAAATTAAAGAAGCAATATCACTATCAGTATCACTCGCACTGGAATAAAGAGGATTAATATATTTAGGCGTACCTATTAATCCCTCAACATACTTTCCGCCGCTTACTGGTAAATTTTGACTGTGCTTTATATAAAATTTAGTTCCTAAAAAAACAAAATTAACTAGAATAACCAATAAACAACAATTGATAATTAATAATTCTTTAGAAGTTAAATAACGACCTATATATTTAAATTGATTAAAATTCGGCCACATAGTTTTTGTCAAAGAATAAACCAATTTCTTATCTAAATTAATCTGAGTCTGACTATCTTTGACCAAACTTTTTTTCAATTTTAGCTTAACTAAACGTTCTTTAAAGCAACAAAAAAAATTAGTTAAAACTGTCTTAACTTTATTAAATCCCCTTCTAATTTTATCAATAATTAATGAGCCCACTTTAAAAAAATTAAATATAACAAGAAGTGTCTTCCTTAACCTTTATGAATAATTATATTAGCTAAAGAAATAAGAAAAAATAAAACAGCTAAAATTATAGTGGCAATAAATAATTTTTTTTCTATACCACGTTTAGTTCGATAGACATTACTGGATCCGCCAAAAACATTACCCAAGCCAGTTCCACGACTCTGCAATAAAATAGAAATTGCTAATAATACCGCAATAACCATTTGAATTATTTGTATATTTTTGACAAACAACATGTACATAAAAGATTTTTAATGGGTCTGTCGCCAAATACTCTTTCGAGTAGAAAATTTCAAATTTTTAGGAAATTTTTTCAAAAAGTTTTAAGGGAATATGGTTATATTAGCGAAAAAGTTTTTGACAAAATTTACAAAAATTTGGAATTTTATACCGAATACGGTATTCGGCGACAGACACTTAATATCAAAATAAAAAACTAAAAATTTAACTACTTGTTTTTAACTTATTTTCTTAATTTAGCAATCAATTTTATTTATTTACTTTTAATTGTTCTATTAATTTAATAAGAATGTCAGGTTGTTCTACTACAAATTGAGCTAAGACTTTGCGATCTAATTCAATTTTATTTTTCTTAAGAAGATCTATAAAACGTGAATATGATAAACCATGCTGACGAACAAAAGCGCCAATTTTAATCTGCCATAATGCGCGAGAAGTTCTCTTTTTCTTTTTACGATCAACATAAGAATGAACACCAGCTTTCAATACAGCTGTCTTAGCTAAACGAATCAACTTTTTTCTACCCCACTTATAACCCTTAACTTTTTTAAGAAGTTTTTTTCTTTTTTTAACATGACTTGTCCCTCGTTTAACTCTTGGCATAGTAATATTAATGTAAAATGTAAAAATCAAAAATTAAAATAACATTGTCATTTTTCATTTTAATTCTTACGTTTTCAATTTTAGTTATATGGCATCAACCTTTTAATAATTTTTACTCCTGTATCACTTATTGTAATATCGCGTCGTTTAGTACGAGTTGCATTACCTGATTCACGCGCATTAAAATGATCTTGACCAGCTTTACGATGTAATATTTTATTATTTCTTGTAATTTTAAACCGTTTTGCTGTTGCTTTATGTGTTTTTATTTTAGGCATAACTTGGTGGATCTGTCGCCGAATACTCTTTCGAGTAGAAAATTTCAAATTTTTAGGAAATTT
>JBBTVV010000128.1:0-3887 GCA_038063135.1 Patescibacteria group bacterium | reverse complement strand
CCTAAAAATTTGAAATTTTATACTCGAAAGAGTATTCGGCGACAGACCCATAAAAAGATGAAAAAAATAATTTTTTTAATTTTTGTGCTAGGAATAGTTTTTTTTGGTTTTAATTTAAAAGCTACTTTGGCTCGTGCGTCAGTTATTGAAGATATTAAGGACGTGCCTGTTAAAAATGATTTTGTTTTAGGTCCAGGAAAAATTGAATTATGGATGAATCCTGGTGAAACAGCTACTAAAGAATTAATGATTACTAATCGGATCGGGAAGACAATGGATTTTCAAATTAATATTGAAGATTTTGGTGGTTCGCACGATCCAAAACAGACAGTAGTATTTTTTGGCGATAAGGAAAGTCCTAAAACATCATTAAAAAATTATTTAAAGCCGGAATTAACTAAATTTACTTTAATGCATGGGCAAAGAATGATTTTGCCAATTGAGGTTTCTATTCCCCAAGATGCAGAGCCAGGCGGTCGCTACGGTTCAATTTTAGTTACATCCAGTCCTTATGGAGAGGATGCAAAAATTGAAAAAGAAAAAGCAACTGGTCAAATTTCTTTAAATAGTCGTTTGGGCGCGCTTTTTTTTATAAGAGTAAAAGGAGATGTTATTGAGGATGGATTTTTAAAAGAAATAAAAACAACAAAAATGTTTTATGAAAAAGCACCTATTTCTTTTGAGTTATTATTTGAAAATAATGGAAGTATTCATCTACTCCCATATGGAGTAGTTGAAATAAAAAATTTTTTTAATAAGAAAATTGGTGAAATAAATTTAGATCCTTGGTATGTTATGCCCGATTCTTTGAGATTAAGAGAGGTAAAATGGAATTCAGGGTGGCTTTTTGGCAAATACACAGCTTCAGTTTCAATTAATCGTGGTTATAAGAATATCATTGATCAAAAATCAATTGATTTTTGGGTTATTCCATGGAGAATTATTTTAATCGGCTTAACAGCATTATTTTTAATTGTTTGGTTTTTTAAATGGGTTATTGGTCATTTTGAAATAAAGGTAAAGGATAAAAGTGTAAAAGATAAAAATTAAACAAAGGATCTGTTGACAGATCTGTAAAAAATTAAAATGAATTTCAAAAATATTTTTTTTACTATTATCATTTGTTGTCTTTTTATTGGAGTCTATCCTGTACTTGCTTTTGTTGCTTCTAGCGGCAACTATCGTATTCAATCAGATTCTATTGACTCTGGTGGTGGATTAGATAGTTCAGCTAACTATAAAATAGATGCTTCTACAGGTGAAAGTGCTACAGGAGAGGGTGCTAGCGCTTCTTATAAATTAAAAGCAGGCTATCAACAAATGCAAGAGATTTATCTCTCAATTTCTACTCCAACTGATACAACAATGTCTCCAGCGATTGGAGGAATAAGTGGAGGAATTGGCAATGGCTCAACTACTTGGACTATTCTTACTGATAATCCTGCTGGATACACTCTTTCAATTAAAGCCAGTTCTTCTCCAGCACTTCAATCAGGTCTTAACAGTTTTTCGGATTATACATTAACTGCTAGTGGTACGCCTGATTATAATTGGTCTATTCTTGGTACTAGTTCAGAATTTGGTTTTACTCCTGAAGGTAATGATACTATTCAAAAATATAAAGATAACGGTTCATCTTGCAATACTGGTAGTTTAAATACTGTTGATAAATGTTGGAATAATTTTTCAACTTCAAATGAAACTATTGCGCAATCTTTTGTTTCAAATCATCCTTCTGGAATTGTTACTAATGTAAAATTTCGAGCTGAATCAGGAACTTCTCATTTGCAAATTGAAGGAACATATCAAGCAATAATTACAGCAACAGTTATTGCTAATTAAATTATAAAATGACTAATAATTTTAAAAAAATTTATATAATATTAATAATGCTTGTTCTTTTAAGTCAAGCAAGTTTAGTTTTAGCTATTTCTGATGATATTAATGTTAATCAGGGGGTTGTTAGCGAATCAGTTTGTAATGTTAATAAAATTTGCGAGACATATCGTAATGAAGACAGCCTTAATTGTCCAACAGATTGTCCATCAAGCGGAGTTGTAATACCTACTCCTCCACCTCCACCTCCAGTAGCACCAGAAGAAGTTATTCCTCCAGTTGAAAAACCAGTAGAACAGCCGAAGTCTACAATTATTGAAAAAATACAGGAAGTTTTAAAGCCTTTAATTTCAGAAGTTTTTAAGCAAACACCTTCTAAAGTTGTGTCTATTGAAGTTCCTGCTGAAAAAGTAGCGCCAGAAGGAGAATTTTCTGTTTTTGAAGGAAAATGGGAGTTATTACCTTCAGAATCAATAGGAGAAATTGATTTAACGCCAATATCAAAAGAGATTGAAACTATGGTGGAAAAATTTCCAGGACTTGAAACAGTTTTTAAAGAAATTGGTTTTAGTCAAATTACTGATATTAAAAAATTAGAAACTGTTGAATTAGTACTTCCTGGACTAGCTGAAAGAGCTGGATTAGAGCAAGTTATTCCAATAGCAGAAATGTCGTTGGAAGCAAAACAACAGTTGCCGTCTGAAGTTGTTTTTGTTAGAGCTGGCGGCGAGTCAATTGATTTTAATACTACCTTAATTGTTAGTAAAAGTGGAGAGCTTCAACAGAAAATTAGCACTATATCTGGTGAAACTTTACAATTAGCAGTGAAGTCAGATGAGCCAGTAGAAAGTATAAAAGGTTCTGTAGATTTTAAATCAACAGCCTCTTTGTCTTCTACTCTTTGTAAAATAGAAGATTTTTCGTTTAGTCATTTTTTGTCTTCCTTATTTTTTATTAATCCAGTTTTTGCTGTAACTCAAAAAGAATCGGCAGGAGATGAAGAAAAAAAAGAATTTGAATATACTGATCCAGATAAAGACGGTATTTATACGGCAGAAATTAAAGCCCCGACAATTCAAGGTGAATATGAAATTACTACAGTTATGAATTTTAAAGATCCTAAACTAGGTGATAGAAAAATTAAGTTAATTACTGTTATTGATCCTGAAGGATATGTTTATGAAAGAAAGGATAAAAGAGAAATCCGAATTCCAGAAGCTAATGTTGTTATTTATTGGTTAAATCCAAAGACTAACCAATATGAATTGTGGCCAGCAAAACAATATAATCAAAAAAATCCTCAAATTACTAATGTTAGAGGTACTTATGCATTTTTGGTGCCTAAAGGATTTTATTATTTAAAAGTTGAAGCGCCAAAATATCTTGTTTATGAAGGAAAGCCGTTTCAGGTAAAAGCGGGAAGCGGAGTTCATATTAATGTTGAATTAAAAACTAAATATCAGTGGTTAAAAATTTTTGATTGGAAAGTGATTTTATTAATTATTGTTATTATGCTTGCATTATACGCGCTTTATATAAATGGGAAAAAAAGAAAAATTATTGAATAGATAATTAAATTGTTAAAAGTATGAAAAAAAAAGTTGCTTATATTATTATTTTATTTTTGATAGTTATTAATGTTTTTTTTGCTGTTAAATATTTTAGTTTGCAAAAAGAGTATCGTCCAGTTCAGACTGTTATAGAGCCTCAAAAAAATAATGAGAAAATTTTAGAATTTACTGAATTTTTTGTTAAAAATGTATTAAAAGCAAAAGTAAAAGTTGATTTAGAAACAAGGCTGAGTTTAGAGAATATGGTAAAAGATTTGAGTGATGAAGAAATTTTAGCTCAATGGCAAAAGTTTGTTAATAGTAAAACAGAGGTTGAAGCACAAAATAACGCAAGTAATTTACTCACATTATTATTAAGCAAAATAAGGGATTCTGTTTTAGGTATTTAATTTAATATTTATAAATATTATGAAAGGATGGTTTAAAAAATCAAAGTTATCAACAGCTTCTATTTTCATAACATCAGCAATGTTGTTTGGG
>JBBTVV010000127.1:0-1579 GCA_038063135.1 Patescibacteria group bacterium | reverse complement strand
AAAATTTCCTAAAAATTTGAAATTTTCTACTCGAAAGAGTATTCGGCGACAGACCCTTATTAATAGTATACTATTAATATAAAAATTATCAATAATAAATTTTTTTATGTCAACAAGAGAGTGAAAAAGTTGTTATCATTGATTTTTTCATTTTCTTACCTCCTTGTGTATTTTTAGCATTTTTTTGTCAAGCTTTTTTTGTTTTTTGAATAAATTTTTTATGATTTATGATGTTGTGATAATTGGAGGCGGGCCGGCTGGTATTATGTCTGCTATTCAAGCTAGCGAGCTAGGCGTGCGCGTGGTTTTGCTTGAAAAAAATAATGATCTTGGTGTCAAGCTTTTGATAACAGGTCATGGTCGTTGTAATATTACAAATATGATGGCCGATAGTAAAGAAAAGATTAATGTTTATGGTAAAAATTTTAAATTTTTATTTTCTGTTCTTAATAAATTTAGTGTTTCTGATACTATAACGTTTTTCAAAAATATTGGAATAGATACTAGAGTTGAAGATAATTATCGTGTATTTCCATTAAGCAATAAAGCTAGTGATGTTCAACTAGCGTTAAAAAAATATTTAGAAAAAAATAATGTTGAAATAATGTTTAATACTGAAGTTAAAGAAATTATTGCTGTAGGTAATAAAATTGAAAAAGTGATTTTAAAAAGTAATAAAGAAATTTTTAGCAAGAATTTTATAATTTGCACCGGAGGTAAATCATATGAAGCAACAGGTTCTACAGGAGATGGTTATAAATGGTTGAAAAAAATAGGTCATACTATTATTAAACCAAGACCAGCGTTGGCTCCGATTATTGTTGAAGAAAAAATTGTAAAAAAATTAGAAGGTCTAAGTTTAAAAAATATTGAAATTACAGTTTTTCAAAATAGCAAAAAAATTATTAGCAGCACAGGAGAAATTATTTTTACAGCTAACGGTTTAAGCGGGCCAGCAATTATTGATTTAAGTAGTCGCATTGGATCTTTATTATTAGCTCCAGTTATTTTGCAAATTGATTTTTTTCCAGAACTAGAATCTATTGAATTAGAAAAAAAATTGCAAAATGATTTTCATCATAGTCGCAATAAAATATTTAAAAATTATTTAACAAGTCTTGTCTCACCAAAATTAGCGCCAATTATTATTGAATTAACTAACATTAATGGGCTAAAACAAGTAAGCGCTATTACTAAAGAAGAGCGTCAATTATTAGTTTGTTGCTTTAAAAAGTTTATTTTAAAAGTAAAAGAATTAAAAGGTTTTGATAAAGCAATGATTACAGCTGGAGGAGTTGATGTTAAAGAAGTTGACCCAAAGACTATGCGTTCTAAATTATTTCAAAATTTATTTTTAGCAGGGGAAATTTTAGATTTAGATGGTCCAACTGGTGGATATAATTTACAAATTTGTTGGAGTACTGGTTTTGTGGCAGGTGAGAGTATTTTTAAAAATTTACATTCAAAAAATATTTAGAGATAGATTATATGATTTGTTTGCATAATATTATTATTTTTGGTATGGTGGGTCTGTCGCCGAATACCGTATTCGGTATAAAATTCCAAATTTTTGTAAATT
>JBBTVV010000126.1:0-2473 GCA_038063135.1 Patescibacteria group bacterium | reverse complement strand
AAAGAGTATTCGGCGACAGACCCTTAATTTAAACAATGCCTATTTTCCAAACATTCTTTTCCATAAAAGCTTCAATAGTTTGTCTGTTAGCTTTATTTATAAGGTTTGAATGGGAAAGTTTATTATTTTTTGCGTAATCAGCAAGGGTAATGATTTTTTTACCCTCCAGATAGGCTAATCGCTTATAATAACTATTTGTAAGCGCTTTTCCCATTATTTCTTCCATTATAGTTGTTGCGCCCTTTTTATCAAATTCATGAAATGCTTCATAATATTTTTTTCTATCAATAAATTTTATATTTATTGGAACAAATCCTTCTCGTATAAGCAAGTAGTTATTAATGACGCGTCCAATACGACCGTTGCCGTCAATAAATGGATGGGTATGTTCAAAAGTAAGATGTAATTTTGCTATCCGCTTAATGATATTTTCATGGCTTGCGGCATTATACTCAATTAGCATTTTTTCAAGACGGCCTACTACTTCTTTTGGATTAGGTGCGATATGATTTCCGACTTGAACATATTCATTGTCTTTTCTAAATTTTCCAGCAATATTGTCGCAGATATTAGAAATCAGCATTTTATGAAGTAATAAAATTATTTCAAGAGTAAGTTCTTGTTCCTTGGCTTTTTTATCTATATATAAAACGACCCGCGCTAAATTTTTGGCTTCAAAATTTTCTCTTTCAGTGATAAATCTGTCTAAATCAATTTGAAGAAGTATTTTTTCAGTTTCTTCAAGAGTAAGAGTACTATTTTCTATTGCATTTGAATTATATACTTGTTCTGCAACCTCAGTTTCAGAAATAAGATTAATAAGCGCGTTCTTGCCTATAGACGCTTTGTAGTATCGTTCGCGAAGAGAATTTACTTTATTAAAAACATTAAGTATTTTTGTCATATGCTATTATTTTATTCTTTTTCACGGTTTTGTCAACATAACCGTGAAAAAGAATAAAATTTATTACTTTTTCACGATTTTGACTATGATTTTCTGTTTTAAATTAATAAATTAGCAATCAACTTAATCATCACATCTTTTTCTTTTAGATCTTCAAATAATTTATGACTAACAGTATTAATGGGTCTGTCGCCGAATGCCGTATTCGGTATAAAATTCCAAATTTCTGTAAATTTTGTTAAAAACTTTTTCGCTAATATAACTATATTCCCTCAAAACTTTTTGAAAAAATTTCCTAAAAATTTAAAATTTTCTACTCAAAAGAGTATTCGGCGACAGACCCATTATGTATTCACATTACATCTTTTTCTTGAAAACTTCAACGAAATAAGATATTATCAATTTATTAACATTATATGAAAAACAATACTAAAAAAACACTGCAAATTTATTGGCAACATATTTTAAATTATAAAATCTCAGGAATTTTATTAATTATTGCTATTGTTGGAGTTGCATCTATTGATGTTATTATTCCTTTATACTTAAAGAATTTCTTTAATGCGTTAGCTAGCAATGAAGTAAAAAATATTATTTTTAAAAGTTTAATTTCTATTTTAATTATCATTGCTTGCTTGAAATCTTTAGAATGGGCATTTTACAGAATGTCTGAATTTCTAAATAATCATTTTCAATTAAGAATAATATCTGATTTAAAAAATTATTGTTTTGTTTATTTACATAAACACAGCTTTTCTTTTTTTGAAAATAACTTTGTTGGCTCTTTAGTAAAACGTGTTCAATATTTTTCTAAAGCTTTTGAAAGAATAGTTGATGAAATTACTTGGGCTTTACTACCTTTAATAACTCAAATTATAATTATTATTTTTGTTCTTTTCAAAGAAAATGTATTTTTAGGATTGGGAATGATTATTTGGTTAATAATATTTTTAACAATTAACTGGTTGTTTGTTAAATTTAAATTTAAATATGACATAAAACGTAATGAAGCGGAAACAGAAGCAACTGGATTATTAGCTGATACAATAACTAATTATAGTAATATTAAATTTTTTACTGGTTATCAAACAGAAGTAAAAAAGAACGAAGAAGCTACAGAAAAAGTTCGAAAATTAAGAAAATTTACTTGGGATTTGCATAATATTTTTAGAGCCATTCAAGGACTTCTAATGCTTACATTTGAAATAGGAATTTTATATTTATCAATTCATCTTTGGCAAAAAAATATTTTAACAATCGGAAGCTTTGTTTTAATACAAGCATATTTAACAACACTCTTTACGCAAATCTGGAATTTTGGAAATTCAATTAGAAATATTTATGAAAGTCTGGCTGACGCAGAGGAAATGACTATAATTTTAAATACGCCTTACAAAATTAAAGACCTCAAAAATGCAAAAAATTTAAAAATATTAAAAAGCAAAATTGAGTTTAAAAAAGTATCTTTTCATTACCACAAAACTAAAACAGTGTTAAAAGATTTTAATTTAATTATTAAGCCTCAAGAAAAAATTGCTTTAATCGGACCTTCTGGCGCGGGCAAAACAA
>JBBTVV010000125.1:0-2029 GCA_038063135.1 Patescibacteria group bacterium | reverse complement strand
TTCCTAAAAATTTGAAATTTTCTACTCGAAAGAGTATTTGGCGACAGACCCCTAAAATTTGAAATTTTCTGCTTAAAAGAGTATTCGGCGACAGACCATTATAACTTACAGCTTTTATTGGTAACAACCAATAATAATAACATACCCGTTACAATCATTGCATCTGATAAATTAAATACTGTAAAATATTTTAGATCTAAATAATCAATTACAAATCCATATCTAATTCTATCATATAAATTACTGCTAGCCCCCAAAATAATTAAAGATAATGGAATTAAATTATTATATCTTTTCCTGTTAATACAATATAAATAAAAAAACATTAAGCCTATAATTATTAAAATAATCAAAACTATTAAAAAACTTCCTGCTAAAGGTAAAGAAAAAGCAATATAATAATTTTCTTTATAATTAAACTTCAAAATTTCTCCAATTAAATTAAGTTTATAATCGCTATTATTAAACGCAAAAACTTTTAAAAAACAATCTAAACCAACAAAAAAAATGGCACCTATCGTAAGGATTGCCATTTTTTTAAAATATCTAAAGCACATAAAAAATAAATTTAGGGCCAGCTACCCAATTCGGTATTCAGCAATAGATTCATTTAAACCATTTTTTGCATCTTAAGCTTGCAAGCAACACAAGTATTAGCAACTGGTCTAGCCAATAAACGCTTTTCATCAATCTCTTGTTTGCAATATTTACAAATTCCGTAAGTATTGTTTTTTATTCTATCTAAAGCATTATTAATGTCTCTCAAGGTTTCTTCCAAAACCTCCTCTGTAGCTAAGCCTGTTGTATAATCATCTACTTCCTGCACGCTATCATCATACGCGTCGCCGTAATCAGGAAACTTAGTATGGCGCGCATCTTTCTCATGAATATCTTGTTTAGTAAAACTCTGCAAATCTTTTTCAATTTGTTTTTTTCTACCCAATAACTCTTTTTTAATTTTATCAACAATTTTCTTATTCATAAAAAATAGTTTTAAAAAATATAAAATAAATCTGAATAGTTTTAATATACATTAAAAAATTAATTTTAGCAAATTTTAAAGCAACATAATGGGTCTGTCGCCGAATACCGAATACGGTATTTGGCGATAGACCCAAATAGACATATTTTAAAATTCGCTTTTGGCGAAATTTTTTGTTATAGTAAGAACATGGAAAAAATAACTAGTTTGCAAAATCCTAAAATTAAGCAAATTGTTAAATTGCGTCAATATAATGAACGTCAAAATACTGGCTGTTTTATTATTGAAGGTTATAGAGAACTTGGATTAGCTTTGATGTCAGGAATAGAAATAATTAATTTATTTTTATGCTCGGAATTGATTAAAAATGAAAAAAGAATATTAGGAGTTGATCAGGAAATAATTACTGAAGTTAGTGAAAAAGTTTTTTCTAAGTTGTCTTGTAGAGAAAATCCAGATGGATTTTTAGCAGAAGCAAAAATGAAAGAGTATAAATTGGCAGAGTTGCAGTTAAGTCAAAATTCTTTAATTCTTATACTTGAAGCGATTGAAAAGCCTGGTAATTTGGGAGCGATTTTACGAAGCGCTGATGCTGCTGGAGTTGATGCGATTATTGTAAATAATTCTAAAACCGATATTTATAATCCTAATGTAATTAGAGCTAGTCAGGGAACCCTTTTTACTAAACAAATTGTAACCGCTTGTTTTAGCGAAACTTTAGCTTGGCTTAAAGAGAAAAAAATTAAGATATTTGCCACAACATCAAAAGCAACAAAAATTTATAGTAAGGTTGATTTTTGTCAGCCATCGGCAATTGTTATGGGAGCAGAAGATGTTGGGTTAGGAGATAATTGGCTTGAGTCTGCTGATGAAAAAATTAAAATTCCTATGAAAGGAAAAATTAGTTCACTCAATGTTTCAGTAAGTGCTGCTGTTATTATTTTTGAAGCGTTAAGACAGAGAGGGAATTAAGAATTAAGAATTAAGAATAACGTCATTAGAAGAATACTAAAGTAGAACACGTTCAAAGAGTTAAAATATAAAATA
>JBBTVV010000124.1:2290-5619 GCA_038063135.1 Patescibacteria group bacterium | reverse complement strand
AAATTTCCTAAAAATTTGAAATTTTCTACTCGAAAGAGTATTCGGCGACAGACCCATTATTATTTCGCTTGCCAAATAGCGCTATCAATCTTCCATGCGCCTTTTTCTCGAACAAATTTAATTATTATATCTTGATAAAAAATGCTAGCATTAATTGTTGTGCCAGTCGCTTCTTTTCTTTGATTTTTAATTAAAATTTCTGCTTGGCCAGATTCACTATTAAATTGCTTGACTTCAGTAGAAATAGCTTTAGTTGTAATACCATAATAAATAGCTGTTTGTTGATGACTTACTTGAGCTTGGCTAATGTAATTATCAGCCCAAGTTTGCATTTTAGAACTCATAAATAATTTTAAATCACGGATATTCTCATAATCAGACTGATTAGAAAAACTACCAAATCTCTCAGCAAAAGCTGAAGCAATTCTAGCTAAATCGTCCTGATTAATTTCATTTTTTTTTATTGGCGCTACTTTAATAATTGTGCCTATTGGAGGAACAGCAATTGACTGTTCAGCTGGTTTTTTCGGTTGTTCTAAAATGGCAGGATTTTCTGCTGTTACTACTTCTGGTTGTTGAGAAGTAAATTTATAAAAAAAGATAATATAAATTATACCAACAATAAGAAGTAATCCTGTTATAACAATTATTATTCCAACCGTTCTTCTGCTCATATATATAAAAAATTTTAATTTTTAATTTTTAACTAACATTAACCTTCCTGCTCTTGCGATGCTGCAAATTCTTTTTTAGCCTCTTCAATTTCCAATAATTGTCGCGGATCAGAAGTTATTAATTGATCTTCAGTATAAGAAGCCACTACTTTAATTGCTACATGTTTATTTCCTGCGAAAAAAATACCTTCACCAACTCCACATTCCAATAACAAATATTTTTCACCTTCAGTAAGAACAAATGTTTTTTGTATTAAATCAATGGAAGCGGGAGATTGTTTAAGAAGAAGTTGCAATGCAGAATTAGTAACGATTGCCTGTCCATAAGGTGAGACTAAAAAATCATTAACATCCTGAGTAATAGTAGTCACTCCCAAATAATATTTACGACAACGTTTAACTAAAGCATAAACAAACTTAGCGCTATCTTCATGTTGCATTAACCACCACGCCTCATCAATTACTAAAACTCTTTTTTTCATTTCACTTCTTACGACATTCCATATATAGTTAATAATCACATAAATAGCAATTGGACGCAACTCATCTTCTAAATCTCTTACAGAAAAACAAATCAACTGATTATTCATTTTAACATTAGTTGGACTATTAAATAATCCTGAAAAAGTTCCTTGCGTATATTTTCTAAGACGCAAAGCCAAGTTTGCTCCACCATCCATTCCTTCTAAAATATCTTGAAAATCTTGCATAATCGGTGCTTCTATTTTAGCTAAATCACAATCAGGCGTAATGTCTTTTTTTGCATAAGTTTCCAATAACGCACGATCAATAATAGAATCTTCTTCATGCGACAAATCTCCTAACATCAATCTAATTAATCCTTTAACAGTAATAACACCACTTCTAATAATATCATCTGCTTTTGATTCTCCACTTACTGACCTAGGTAAATCAAAAGGATTGATTTTATTATCACTGGCTAAAGAAATATTAATATAAGTTCCACCAACTGCTTCAGATAAATGTTTGTATTCATTTTCAGGATCAATAATAATTACATCTGTTCCCATCATTAAGCTACGCAAAACTTCTAATTTAATTGTATAACTTTTTCCTGCTCCAGATGTAGCAAAAACTACGCTATTAGCATTCTGTAAACTAAAACGATCAAACAAAATCAAACTATTATTATGACGATTAATACCATAAAGTATTCCATTGTCAGAAGTTAATTCGCTTGAAATAAAAGGGAAAGAAGAAGCAACTGGCGAAGAATTCATATTAAAAGCTATAAATAACTCATCGTTTCCTAACGGCAAAGTTGAATTAAAGCCCTGCTCTGCTTGCCAATAAACTCTTTTAGAATAAACTAATCTAGAACCAAAAATATTTTCAACCTCATTAGATAATTTATCCAAATCTTCAATCTTATCGGCATAAATAGTAACATACAAAGCAAATTGAAAAAATTTTTCAGTTCCCTGCGTTAAAGCATCACGCAAAGCTTCAATGTCACGCAAAGCTGTTTCTCTTAATGGGTCACGCGCAGCTCCTTTTTCTGCATCACCAATTATCTGCGCTTCTAAATTTCCAACTTTATTTTTAAGTTGCTTTAAAACTATTGCGCTTTCTACTGGATAAAAAAACATCCCTATATCAAAAGTTGAATTTAAATTAATAATTGGAGCAAACCAACCTATACTAATAAAACGCGGATAGCTAACAACAAAAATTGTTCTAACATATTTTTCACCCAGCATTAAATAATTAGGATTAACTTGAAAACTAGCGGGAGCAATCAAGTCCTTAATAGAAATAGCTCCTTGACGATAAGTTTTTTCAGCCTCTACCATTTCTCTTGTCAATTCCGGTGTCTGCTCAACCTTTTTTGCTTGTTGCGCTTTTGCTACTGCCTGAGAACGCAAGCTCTGCTCTTCAGATTTTTTAATTTGTTCTAATTTAAACATAATATTAGTGATTAGGGAATATGGTTCTAGCACCTAGAACCTAACGCCTACTCTATCTTTAACTGATTAATGTCTGTTAATTTTTGATTAGCTGATGTTTCAGGATTATACGTATTATAAAATAATTCAATTAAACTTTGAGTATCCAATGCCACTGAATTAATGCCGAGCGAAGCTAGTCCACCGATTGTATTATCAGTTCGTCTGGTTAATTCTAAGCGTCTTTGTAAAAATTTCTCCTCTTTCATTTTTATTAAAGTAACTGGTTTGAATAATTCAAATAATTTAGAAAAAAAACCTTTTTGCTTATCTGACATTGGATTGTATGGCACTATTGCATAAAACTTTTTATTCATGATTTTACCCAAAGAAATTAATTCATTAATATATTGGACATACTCAGCTGTCTGCATTTTCAACAACTCATTGGTTTGTTCTTTTTCTTTCTGTTTTAAAGTACTAATATAATTATCAATATTAAGCTCACGCGACTGAATAACAATTTGTAATGGAAAATCCAAATTATTTAAAAAACTTACGTAAGACATAATAATAGCATCCTGTTCATCTTCACTCTTTAAAGCAAAATTAATACTAGAAACCATAATAACAGCACGCAATGTGCCATCACGCATAATAACTGTGTCATCTCTAATCTCAGCAATATCAAGACATTGCTGAGTTGAACTAGTTATTCTATTTGTAGCTAACTTATTAGACATCTTTT
>JBBTVV010000124.1:0-2190 GCA_038063135.1 Patescibacteria group bacterium | reverse complement strand
TTTTTAATTTTTAATTTTTCTTACCCTCTCCCTTATATGATCCTTTTGTATCAACTATTAAAGACAATTCTGCCAAACGAGAAACGCTATAACGTCTAGTTGATGGAATAACAGATTGTTTAATATGTGGCTTTTCTTCTATTTCATAATCGATTTTAACTTTATTAATAATATGATTCCAAACTCGTACTCCTGGTCGCTTTAATGTTTGAGCTATATTTAAAATAAAAAAATGGAATGGTCTTCCATTAATTTT
The DNA here is from genome assembly GCA_038063135.1 of Patescibacteria group bacterium. GTDB lineage: Bacteria > Patescibacteriota > Patescibacteriia > Patescibacteriales > GWC2-42-12 > JAHITL01. Next base: position 1,934 of record JBBTVV010000124.1, on the reverse strand, counting down.
AACAAAAGAAAATAAAACAGAAATTATAAAAACTAAAATAGTCGCAACTATAAATAAAGAAAAATCAAATATTTTATAAAAAATAGCGATTAACACCGCTCCAGCTAGCAAAATAACAAATTGCCTAGTCGTTATTGGGCCAATAATCTTATCTTCAACGTCAATAAATTGTGGTATTGTAAATTGCTGCATAAATTCAGAGGTTATGGGTTAGGAGCTGCTTAAAATCGTAAACTTTTATTTAAATCCATAATTGCTTCAAATTCAAAAACTGTTAAATAATCTTCTCCTTTCTTTTTTCTTTCCTCTATTATAACATTAATCGGTTTGTTAGCACTAATACCAGATTGTCCCATATTTAAGTATAATTTATTTACAAAACTGGAGCGCCAAGCTTTAATTCCTTCCAAACGTTTTGTATAACTTTCTTCTTCTAATAAATTAATTTTCCCTTTAATTTTTTCTGTAGCTTTTTCTGCGTCCGATCCTAAACGTCGAAAATTTACAAGATCAAGATACTTTAATTCATCAATAGGGCTCATAACACGAGGCACAAATTTAATATCTTCTATTCTAATTTTATTAGCTGACTCTGCCTGAGATGTTATAATTGTACGCTGGGATAAATTAATATTTTTTGGAATAGCCTCTTGTTTTAGTTCTTTTATCATTGCTATTTGACGTAAAGCTGGATGTTGCTGCGCCTCTTTAACTGCCTTAATAGGCTCAATAAACTTTTTTATAGGCGATAATGAAGATAATGACATTTCTTTAACTGGCTCAGCTGACTTAACTGTTCCAATTTCTGCAGGAACAAGCGGAGCGAGCTCATGAATTGTATCTATTTTTTTAAATACACTTTCTTTTTTCAATTCTTTTATTGGTGCCTCGTCGCTAACTTTTTTTTGTTTAGCTAAAGCTGTTAAATCATATTCAAAATCACGAACTCCAATATTTTTAAGACTAGCCATAACATCTTTTTTAATTTCCGCTGTTTCCATTTTAATCAAAGGTTTTATTTTTTGCTCTTGATTAGAATTTTTTAAATTACTATCAGCGATAAATAAAACTTGATCAGCCAAATCATCCTCAAAACTTAAACCACCAGTTTCAAATGACTTAATTAATGCTTGTTTAGTTTCAATTTTACTTCTAATACCACGCAAATAAGTTTTTAAAAATTGTTTAAATCTTTCAGACAAAGCCTCTGAACCAAAATTAATTTTTACTTGACTAATTATCTGATTAAGCAAATATTCTTCTGGCAAAGCTTTATTTGAATAATTACTAATTTCTTTTGTAAGCTCTCTTACTTCATTTTCATCGTCAGACGAAAAAAAGAAACTAGCGCCTTTAACAAGTGTTTCTTTGACTTCTGGCAATGGATTAGAAACTTCTCCGTCACCAGCATATTTTACAAAAGGTTGTTCAGTTTTTCCAGCACCTTGATCTTGAGCAGTACCCACTTGATTAGCTCCCTCTTGATAAAGGAGATTAGGGAAATTGAATTCCGACGAAACTAAATCCAAATAACTAATTAGATCATTTAATATTTCTACTTGCAAAGTCTTGACAAGTTTTTGAGCATTAACTAATCCCAAAGAAACAGCTAAATTATTTTCTAAATCTCTTAAAGTAATTTCTTTAATTATTATTTTTATAATAAAAACAGCCAATTTTACCCCATATTCTTTTTCTAATTTGGTAATTTTAGCAATAATAGCTGGTGAAGAAATTTTTTGTTTTGCTTCAACAGATAATTTATCAAATTTTTCTAAATAATCCAACATTTTTTAGGCGCTTAAGTACTTGGGAATTAGTTTTTTACTTTGCTTATCTTTTAAATATTTTGTCTTAATTAATTCTGTATTTTTATTAATGGTCTGTCGCCGAATACCGTATTCGGTATAAAATTCCAAATTTTTGTAAATTTT
>JBBTVV010000123.1:1592-3404 GCA_038063135.1 Patescibacteria group bacterium | reverse complement strand
AACAATATGAATATGAATTAAAAATAGAAGAAGCTAAGGAAGCTGATGAATTAAAAATGAAAGAAGCTAAGGAAGCTGATGAATTAAAATTAAAAAAAATAAGAGAAGAAAGTTTAGAAGAAGGAAAAAAAGAAAAGATTGATTTAATTGAACATAAACTAAGCGATTTTAATATTAACTTAAAAGAATTAAATAGTGTAGAAGGTTATAAGGATTTATCTGTAGGTCAAATACTTTTAATTTTAGAAAATTTAAAACAAATAACTTTTAGTAATATAAAAGAACAAGCTAAAAAAGATTTTAAAGAAGAAATGAATAAATCTGTTAAAGGATTTTTTAATAATATAGGCAATTTTGCAAATAAAGTGAGGAAAGGAATAACTAAAGGCTATCAAATTTCTAAATTAGAAAAAATAAAACAAAAAAATATTCAAAAAGGAGGTTTTGAAGTTTTTGAAAAAGATCTAAAACAACTTATAAAAGCAGCTGTAGAAAATAATTTAGATGTTGTTATTATTGATAATGAAGACTCAACATATTCATTTGAAATTAACTATATTAATATTAAAAAAGAATATTTAGATAGGAAAGAAAAATTTGAAAATCAATCTGAAATTAAATATGGTGATTATCATAGAAACAATGAAGATGAAGAAGTTTTAAGTGAAGAAAATTTAACTGAGGAACAAAAAGCTAAGCTAATATTAAAAAATACCATAAGAGATGAATATTCAAATGAAGAAACAGAATTTAATAATAAAATAGGAAATTTTAAAATTGAAGCAACAAAATTTAATAAAATTGCTACATATTTTAGTCAAATTCCTTATGAATGGTCGCTTGAAACTGCTACAAAAGAACAACAAGAAGAATATAAAAATATACAAGAAGAATATAATAAAAGCAGAAAAAACATTTTAAATTTAGAAAAAATAGAAAAAGGAGAAAAAGAAACTGCTTTAAATATAAATGATATTGATAGAAAAGTGCAATATAATCAATTTTTAACTTCTCATCCTGAAATTGAAAAAGAATTTAAAAAATTAGGAAAAACTGAAATATGGAAAATAATAGATTTAGTTTATGCAGAACGTACTCGCATTGGTTATACTGCTGCTGGTTATGGCGTAAGATCATTTGCAATGAGCATAGGCGCTTATATTGCCTTACCATTAGTGGCGGCTACTATTGGAGGAGTTTTTGGAAGAAAAAGAGCTAAAGACGCATTACGAGAAAGAGAATTAGAAATGAGAGTAGGAGAAAAAAAAACAAAAGGAATGACAAAAGAAGAAAAGAAAGAATTTGATGAAAAAAATATAAAAAAACAAGAAAAAACAAGAAATGCTAAAATATCAATAGAAAAAAATTTCATAGATGCTGACGCATCAGTAGAAAAAATTAATCACTTAATTAAAAAAATAGAAAAAATTGATATTTTAATTGAAAAATCAGAAAATAAAAACGAAAAAGACAAATTAGAAGAAAAAAAAATAACTTTGATTAATTTATTAGAAACAAGAAAAGAATATACTCAAAATAAAATAAATGATGGTTTAATTAATTTTGGAAAAGAAGATGTTCGATTAGAAAATAAACTTAATTTAATACAATTTTTAAGTCGCGCAGAAATAGAAACTTTTAATAATATTGAAACAGGTAGAGCAAGAATAGTAGAAAGATTAAATAATATTTTAGAGATTAGACAAAAAAAAATAAAAAAAGCGCGAAAAAAATATGTAAATTATGAAACAATGAAAGGCGCATGTTTAGCAGCAAGCTTTTCTATGGTTGGTCTATGGGCAAGAGATGCTG